>JBBSHK010000029.1:0-13382 GCA_038253185.1 Anaerolineae bacterium
CATTATCCCAGATGTAAAGCTTACAAAGGAACTCATCTTCAGCGTTTTTTTGCCGCCTCTTATCTTTGAAGCGGCTTTATATATTCGCTGGCAGGAATTGCGCCGAGACCTTCCCGTAATTCTGACGCTTGCAACATTGGGCGTACTGCTCTCAGCAAGTGTAACTGCAATCGGGATGTATTATCTCGCTCAATGGGACTTGGCAAGCGCGATCTTATTTGGGGTGCTAATTGCCGCTACTGATCCCGTTTCCGTAATTGCAACTTTTAAAGAAAATCGAGTTCAAGGTCGTTTGCGGCTGTTAGTAGAAGCAGAGAGCCTTTTCAACGACGGCACGGCGGCGGTCGCTTTTAGCATCGCTGTTGCATTGGCACTAGGCGACACTATCAGCACTCTCGGCATTGCACAGGCTGTGGTGACAACAGTTTTAGGGGGGATAGCCATCGGTGTAGTTGTCACAGGTGGAATCTTACTTTTAGCCGGGCGAACACAGGATCACCTCATTGAAACCACTTTTACCACCATCGCCGCTTATGGCTCGTTTCTTCTTGCCGAGCATCTACACTTCTCAGGCGTACTGGCGGCATTAACCGCTGGCATTCTTGTTGGAAATATTGGTGGTTTGGGTCCAATTTCTGACAAAGGACGTGAAGCACTAGAGTCATTTTGGGAATACCTCGCGTTCATTGTCAATTCCCTTATCTTCATTCTAATCGGAGTATATGGCATTCGTCAGAACTTCGCCAGCGTCGTAAGCATTGTGCCGATTGCCATAGTATTGGTGTTACTGGGTCGTGCAATTGCTGTTTATCCCTCATGCGCCTTGTTTGCCCGTTCCTCGCTTCGGATTGAACCACGGCATCAGCATATCTTGTTTTGGGGCGGTTTGCGTGGTGGATTAGCACTCGCCCTCGCTCTTGGCTTACCAACTACCTTGGTTCGCTACCAAGAAATTGTCACGGTGACTTTTGCAGTGGTTGCGTTCTCTATCTTCGTTCAAGGATTGACTATGACTCCGATGCTAAAGTGGATTGGATCAGTTAGACGCGCCGATGAGAGAGCATGATATAATTACTCATAATCGTTTGCTCATCACAGACGCCTCATCACTTAATCGCGGTCAGATAATCCACTTCCCCGCTTCAGGGCATTCACATTTGTCTTCGGGACACGCGTTGCCCCATTCGTCAGAACCAATTTTGCGATTGGCGCCGCGGAGACTGAGCAACGTGTAGCAAATTGCGCGTCGATGCTCAAAATAATATATCCCACACTAACCCACACATATCCCACACACGAAAGAGCAGCGCGACGGAAGACCTTGCAACGTATCAGAACAGTTGTTCTAATCACCTTCTGCGTGCATCCCGCGAGCAGCCGGTAAGATCAAACGTTCACGCGCGCCGATGAGAACTGGCGGACTGAGCGCTGAGAAAGAAAATCACTCGCGCGTTTGCACGAGTGATTTTCATTAGGGGGAGGTAGATAAGGGCAGGTTCGTTACGGCGTCACGGTGATCTCACCAATCATAAACGGATGCACCTTGCAGTAGTACGGATATTGCCCGGGCTGACTGAATGTGAACGAATACGTTTGTCCGCCAGTGAATGGACCCGAATCGAAAACCCCGGTCGGTTCCCCGTTGATGCCCGACGTCACTGTGTGCGTCAAGTCGTCCGAATTTGTCCAGATCACTTTTGTTCCGGCAGATATTTTTACCGGATCCGGTTTGAACTTGAAGACGCTGATGATTACCGCAAACGCTTGTGGCAGTGCGGGCGGCACCGTCGGTCGTGTCGTCGCCGTCGGCGGCACCGAGGTCGGCGCGCTGGTATTCGTCGGCAGCGCAGTGGTCGTCGGTATTGGCGTGTTCGCCGCCGTCTGACTCGACGTTGCAGTTAAAGTTGGCGAGCTGGTTAAGGCTGATGTCGGCGCGGTGGTCAGTCCCGGGTTGGCGGGTTGAGTCGTCGCGGGCGCGGTGATCGGCACGCTTGCCACGGGCGCGCCACACCCGATTGTCACGAGCGCGAGCGCGCCAGCCAACATCGGCAGTGATGGTTTCAAGTAATTCATCAGCTGCTCGATTCGCTTTCCACCAGCGCGCGTCGCGCGGATTTTTCGCCGAGGCGCGCGATGAACAGTGTGATCTCGTAAAGCACAATCATTGGCAGTGTGATCGTCAGCGGTGCAACGATCGGATCGGACACCGGCGTGATGATCTCGGCAAAGACGAACATCCCAAAGTAAAAGTACTTGCGTTGTTTTCGCAGCAGCTCGGTCGAGATCAGATGGAGACGCACCAGCGCGTACAGGACCACCGGCAACTCGAAGGCAAGTCCTGTCGATAGCAGAAAGAACGTCACGAACGAGATGTACGCGTCCGCCGACGGAAAGTAATCCAACTGCGTGCCGAACAGTCCGATCAACACTTGAATCATCCCGTAGAGTAGGTAGTAGCCAAAGCCCACGCCCAACATCAAGAGCAGAAAGGCGACGACCGTGAGTGGAATGATGACGCGTCGTTCTTGCACCGTGAGACCGGGCGCGAGGAATGAGATCAACTCGTACGCCCAGATCGGCGACGCGATGGCGAGACCGGCAAACACCGCCACGCGCCATTTCACCATAAAGCCGTCCATTGGACTGAACACATGCAGCACGATGTTGCCCGCCGGCGCTTTCAAGATTCCGATGAGGTTATCGGTAAAGATGAAAGCGACGATGGCGGCGAGCAACACCGCGACCGCGCTCACGATCAAGCGCGTCCGCAATTCGCCGAGATGGTCGACCAGCGGCATGCTTTCGCGAGTTTGCTTACGCATCGGTCTTTTCAGTAACGATCTCGGATTGGGTCTCTGGCTTTTCATCCACACTCTTGCGGAATTCTTCGCCAGTGCGCGCAGTCGCGTCGCGGAATTCGTTCAACGTTTTGCCGAGCGAACGCCCGAGCTCCGGCAGACGCGAAGGACCAAACACGATCAGCGCGACTGCCACGATTGCCATTATGTGCCACGGTTGTAAACCAAACATTGTTTATTTCTCCTTACCCAATGTGCAACTCTTTTTGTCATTTCGAACAAAGTGAGAAATCTCGATGCGCCTCACGCTGAGATTTCTCGTCGCAGACTGCGCTCCTCGAAATGACAGTTGAAAACGCGAATAAGTTGCACATTGAGTTTCTCCTTATCAGAATTGATGAACGAAATTGATTCGATAGAGCTTGGCGGCTCACGTGCGAACCGCCAAGCAGTTTTCGAATTTGATTAGTTGTCGCGATTTTCGACAGGTTGCGACGTGCGGCGACGAAGCAACCAACCACCACCCACCAACGCGACACCGCCGGTGAGCAATTCGAGCAGCGTTGCGTTCGTGCCACCCGCGCCGGTTGTCGGCATCGTGCTAGGCGCATTGCCCGCACCTTGCGCCGCGAGAATCGGACCGACGACCGCAAGCACTTCGGACATGCTCTTGGGTGTGCCAAAGTCGGGCGCCGGCGAAACGCCGATCAGGTCGCTCAAGACCGCGGCGTGTTGCGCTTCCACATCGTGGATGCTGATCGCCGCCGACAGCAGGTCAGGGTTCTGAAGGCGCGGCGCCTGTCCGAGGTACGCGGCAGCGCCCAACTCTTCGACTCCCTGAAAGTATTTCAGTACTTCATCCTGACTCTTGAAAGCCGGAAAGTTGTACTTGTCTTGCGCCTTGACCGGTGTGCCACCCAACTTCTGAATGGTCGCGGTCAACGCGTCGACGTGCGCGGCTTCGTGCGCGCCGAACATTTGAAAGTACTTCGCCGGTGTGCCCGACATCAAACCACTCGCGTTCACATCCTTATACGCGCGCGTTTCAAGATGCTCCAGCGTCAACGCATACTGCAAGATTTCCATATCTTGAGTTGGGCTCTGGGCAAAGATCGTGCGCGGGGCGGACGCCAAGGCGGTTGCGACGGCTGCCGCAGCGCTCACCTTGATAAAGTTGCGTCGATTCAGTTCCACATTTACTTTATTCATTGTTAGTTATCTCCTTGAGTTACTGGTTTCCTAAGGATCAGGAACCCAGAATCGGATTTACCTTGTCCAAAACTTGCTGCACCGTCTGCGCCGAGGTGAACGCGGCGGGCACAGGATCCAACCCGAGCAGCTCATTCACGATCGCGGCGTGACGCGCTTCGATTTGCAGGATGCTGCCCGCCGCAGCCAGTACGTCTTTATTCTTGATCGCGGGCGCTGCGCCCGAATACGCGCCAACACCGATGTCCTCCGCCGTCTTGGCGAATTTCAGAATGTTGTCGCGGCTGTCGAACGCTGGAAAGTTGTACTTGGCTTTGGGTTGGACCGGTGTACCGCCCAACTTGGTGACGGTCGCGGCGACCGCTTGTACGTGAGCCGCTTCCGCCTTGCCAAAGTTTTGAAAGTACGACAACTCTTTCCCCGACAGGAGATTCGTGGCGAGCATGTCCTTGTACATCCGGGCTTCGAGATGCTCGAGTGTCAAAGCAAAGTTCAGAATGTCGAGATCGGTCATCTCTGCGGCGAATGCCTGACCGAGAGCAACGTTACCGAGGGCGAGCGCGCCCACTGTGGCAAAGCTGCCGCGAACAAAGTTGCGCCGCGAAAACGCGGTCTGCAACAGTCCGTCCAACTGTTCATTGGGATTCATTGAGATCCTCCTAAAGATTTTTGTATGCCCCTCGTAAGGGGGCAGTGAGACTCTGCAAAGAGCGCGCTTGCCTATGGTGATATAATAAGAGCGCGGCAGGGTTGACCTTTCTTGCAGAGGGGTTTCGGCTCTTCCGTTTAGGCGTGGTAGTGTTACGAGCACTACCACGCTGGTCTGTTCTTATGTACTTTACAGATGGCGCCTCCTCATGTTTGATCGTCGATTACAATTATCGTTACGTTACTCCTCTGAATTTACATCTATACCACAAGCGCACTCGCAAAAGATCGGTCACGTGACCTACAGCACCGCCTGTGTAGAGAAATATAAAGCCGCGCGAAAAATCGCGCGGCTTTATATTTCACGTGAGCAGAAATCCTTGTCGGATCAATTGACTTCGTAAGCAACACCGTCACTCACAAATATGACGCGGTCACCCAACGCGAAATACTGCGCCCACTCGGGATGCGCGTCGAGCAACGCGAAATATTGCGCGCTGCCAAATTGAATTTTGGTCGTGTTCATCTTGGTTGGGTCAAAGCTGGTATCCGTCCATACACCCTCGCGCAGGATGAATGCTTTGTCGCCGATGAGCTTGACCGCTTCGCTGGCGTCGTTGGTCGCGCCGTTCGCTTCTTTCAACGTGCGATTCGCCTGACTCTGCGTGACTGCGGTCGCACCCGATGCCGGCGCGGCGGCAGGCGCGACCTGCGATTGCAAATCTTGCGACGCGCCGGTGCGTCCTGATTCGGTCAGCACATCTTTCGACTCGTCAATCAGGAACGAAGTGTACGGTGTAACGATGCCGTAACGCACCGCCAGCGCGACGATTTCATCCACGATTTCTTTTGGCGGATTGTTCTCACCATTCAGCCGAATCTGCGAAAGGAGGTAACCGATCTTGCGCGTCGCCCACAACGGCGCGATGAATTTTTCGCCGCCGCTACTCTTGAAATTCAAGTCATCAAAAGTGTAGGTCTGCTTTTGACCGTTCACCTCACCGCGCAGCGTGATGGTCACGGGTCCACTGTCGCGATAACGACCGGCGATCACCAACTGCGAGCCAGCGAACAAGTCCGGCAGTGGATAGGGGTACACATCACCGACCCGCGCGCTGCCCCAGTCAACGCTCACATCCGACAGCACCGGCGTCGAAACCTTATTGTAAAAAGCGGAAACCGCTTCGTCCACTTTTTCGCTCGGGCGCACGTACGCGCTCGTCCCGCGATGTTTTTCACTGAGTGTATCGAGCAACACCGTATTCACATCATCGCCCACGCCGAATGAAAACAGGCGCACGTTGGACGGCGCGGCGCGGTCCACATTCGCAATAATTTTTTGTGTGTTCACTTCGCCGACGGTCGGCAGGCCATCGGTCAAAAATATCACCACTGTGGGTCGAGAACTGTTTGCATTGGACAACGCTTCGAGTAGCGCGCGGTTGATGTCGGTCGAGCCACCCGCTTGTAACTGTTCCACAAAACGTTTCGCCTCACCGCGTTCCGACGCGGGGCGGAGTGAGTTGGCGTACGGGACGACGCCGGTCGAGAAAGTAACAATATTAAAGCGGTCGTCGGAATTCAGTTGGTCGAGCACGTACGTCAGCGCGCGGCGCGCCTGCCCAATCTTTTCTCCCTGCATCGAACCCGAAGTGTCGAGCACGAGGATGACATCTTTCGCGACAATCTCCTTTCTTTCGGTCTTGACCTGCGGCGTCACGAGCAGCAAAAAGAACCCGTCCGATTTGGAGTCGGGCTTGTAACTGAAAAGGGTCGCGCCGACCTGACTCGACGACAGCGAATAGTATAGAACAAAGTCGCGGTCGGGTTTCACCTTTGCCACTTCATAGCCTACCGTCGCGTTGTAATCGTCGGTACGCGCAACCGAGACATTGTGCGAGGGCGAATAAATTGCCTTCAACGCTTGATTCGATTTGATCCTGACGTTCACGGTTACACTCTGCAGCGGCTCGTTGGAAAATTTTTCCGTGCTGAGTGGGTAAACATATTTCACCAGACCGTTTTCATTTTGCAGAACTTGCGAATAAGCAATCTCGACGCGCTTTTCGCTGTGCGGCGCGATGGGGAAAATGCGCGCCTGAAACGCGTTGCGCCCGATATATTCGAGCAGCGCGGGATCGCGGCGGCGGCGCACAATGTCCTCGTAAATCCGCCGCGCTTCTTCGCGGTCGAGCACCTTGCCCTCGATCTTTTTTCCGTCCACGTACATCGCGAAATCATTGATCGCCGCATCGTCGGGCAGCGGAAAAATGTACGTGCCTTCGAATTGCGAATCACTGTTGTTCACAAAAATCTCGTCGACGTGCGTCGTCGCGAGTTGATTGTCAATCGTGACAGTGACGTTGTGATTCTTTACGGAAAGATACGCGAGGCAGTCGGGCCGCGGACGCGGGCGCGGCGGAATCGGGCAGGGCTGTCCGGGAAAACACGGCGGCGGATTGGCGGGTTGAATTTGCGGCGGCTCCAGCGGAACCGGACAGTACGGACAGGGCGGAATCGGCGGCGGACAATCGATGGTGACCAGCCCATCGGCGAGCGCGGGGCTGGCGCTAAAGCTGAATAGTATCAAAAACGCGGCGAGCGCGAGCGAGGCGAAAATGATTCGAGCCATGTGAATCCTCCTTTTGGATGTCGCCTAGTAGACGCCGACATCATACTGAGAGTTCCACGCGGCTCGCGTGAAAAATTTTCGTGGAGCGGTCTTTTCTAATGTTTGGCCAAAAAAGCTGAGAACCTTCACCCGCCCCTCCTTGGCGAGGAGGAAGGAGGGGCGGTTGCATCCTATTCCGCGTCCAAGCGCTGCATCAAGCGCAACGCGACCTTTCCGGACTCGGCGAGATATTCTTGCTTCACCTGATCGATTGTATCTTGCGGCGTGTGCAGCAGGTTATAGTCGCGCAGGAAAAAAACGGTGTCGATATTTTCACGCGCGAACGATTCGTGATCGCTGCCCGCGTTGCCACTCAGCGAAAAATTTTGCGCGGTGATGCCCAACTCTTTCGCGCTGGCGCGCGCCTTGAGCGCGGTCGCGCCGTCGCCGCCGAGCAACAGCGGCCCGCTTCCGCCGCCGAGCATATCGAAATTCAACATCGCGCGAATTCTGGCGCGGTCGCCCGGCTCGAGGTGTTGCACGTAATATTGCGAACCGAGCAGACCAAACTCTTCGCCATCGAACGCGATAAAGACGAGAGTTAGCTTGTGTGGTGCGAATGAGAGCGCACGCGCCAGCTCGAGCAGCAGCGCGGTACCCGAGCCATTATCATTCGCGCCGGGTCCCGCAGAAACGGTATCATAGTGCCCGCCGAGAACAATCACATCGGCGCTCGTGCCGCGTCGCGTCGCGATAATATTGTGACCGTCTTTGGTCGCAAAGCTTGTATTGGAATCGATGCGAAGACTCACCGCTCCTTTGCCGAGCGCGTCGAGCAAACGCTTGCCTTCTTCACCACTTGCCGCGAGCGCGGGAATCGAAACGCGCTCGTGCAGCGTTCCGCCAAATAGCCCCGACCCATTATTATAAATGAGCACCGCCGCCGCTCCGGCATTCGCGGCGTTCTTTGCCTTGTCCGAAAAAGGAATCGTGCCACGCGCCACCAGCGCGATTTTTCCTTTGACATCCACTTTCGAAAAATCTTCGGGATTCCCCAATCCAGTCACCGCCACCAGTTGCGCCTCAAGATGACCGGCGACACTGTACTGAATCGTTTGCGCTTCGAGGTCGCGCGACTCGGGCGCGGTCAATTTTACGGTCGTGCCATCGTCTTCCCATGCGTTGAACGGAAATGCCTGCCGCTCGACCGCGTAACCGTAACTCGCGAATTGTTGCGCGAGGTAATCGGCGGCGCGCGTGCCGCCATCCGTGCCCGCCACGCGCTTGCCAATGGTGACCGACAACATACGGTCGTGCTCCAGCGCGCGACTCACGTCAAAATTATTTGGCACTGCAACGGTCGCGGTGGGAGTCGCGGCAGCTATTGGTGTTCGGACACTGTCGTTCGCTGTGGTCGTCGGCGAGTGAAGAGTTGGCGCGCTCGTCGCTTGTGACGCGAGGGTCGGCGCCTCGCTCGGTGCTTGGGCGACGCGGGTCGGCGCGTTGTCCGAGATGACCCGCGTCGGCAGCGCGGAGGTGAGCTGCGGCGCGCACGCCACCGCCAGCCATACGATGAGAATAATGGGGAGACGAATTGACTTGAACATTACGGGTCTTTCTCGATCAGAAGCTTCTCGCAGTATGCACGCGTTGCATTAACCGAGGATTAGTCGCGAGTGAAAATTTCGATCAGCTCGCGCGCCGCGCGTTTCCAACTGAATCGCTCGACATTGGTCCGACCTTTTGCAATCAATGCTTTAGAGCGCGCGTCGTCGAGCAAAAGCGCCAGCGCCGCCGTAATCGCGCCAGTGTCAAGCGGATCGAAATATTCCGCCGCGTCACCCGCGACTTCGGGCAGTGACGAAGTGTTCGAGCAAGCGACAGGAATCCCGCACGCCTGCGCTTCGAGCACCGGGAAGCCAAACCCCTCGTAGAGTGATGGAAACACGCACAGCCGCGCGCCGGAATAGAGCGCGGGCAAATCCTTCGCCTCGACGTAATCGAGGAACGTGACGCGCGTCTGCAAATCGAAACGAATCACTTGTGCAAAGATTTCTTGAAACAGCCAACCTTTTTTTCCGACGATCACCAGTTGCAAGTCGCCCGGCAGCGCGCGGAATGCTTCGACCAGCCGCGCGTAATTTTTGCGCGGGTGCAGTGTTCCAACCGCGATGACGTATTCTCCACTGATGCCATAACGCATCTTGGTACGTTCGATTTTTTCAGAATCTCTTTCGGGTTGGAATAATTCCGCATCGTAACCAGGATAGACCACGCGAATTTTTTCGCGAGGCGCGCGATAGAATCGGACCAGATCATCGCGCGTCGCGTTCGAGTCCGCGATGATGCGTCGCGCGCTGCGCGTATTCCAACGCGTCGAGAGATCAAGATACAAACGGTCGAGCAAACGATGCGCCTGCGGAAAATGCAAATAGCCGAGATCGTGCACCGTGACGAAACTGCGGCGGGGGTGAATGAGCGGCAGCACATGCGCGGGCACGAACAGCGCGTCGGGTGCACGCATCAGCATTTCGGCAGAAAGTCGCGCGTGCGTCCACAATCGCGGAAAAGGCATCGCGCGTATTTCGTAATTGATCGTATTCGGAAAAATATTGGCGGGCGGCTGCGCGCGCGTGTAAAGACGAAAGCGAAATGCAGAGCCTTGCTGGAGCAGAGCAGAAATTATTTCGCGCGAATAATTCTCGGTGCCGGTGGGCGCGGTGCTCAGCGCGCGGCTGGCGTCAATGCCCAAGACCGACGACGGAGGACGGAAGACGGGCAGCGGTTGGCGCTCAAGCCGCATCGTTAGACAATTTTATGCCGAGTACTTTCTCGATTTCCGCGAGCGACAGCGCGCCGACTCGTAAGACGCGCGGCGGGTCGGTCGTCAGGTCAATCACGGTCGAAGCGAGATTACTTGACGTGCTGCCGCCGTCGAGGATGAGCGGAATGCGTCCCCCGAGTTGTGCTTCAACTTCTCCCGCGCTCGTCGGATTTGGTCCGCCGGAAAGGTTCGCGCTGGTCGCGGCGAGCGGATGTCCCAATTCTCGCGCGAGCTCGCGCACGAGTGGATGCGCGGGGACGCGCAACGCGACGGTGTCACCCTTGGCGCGTAGTACGGAAGGAATGATTTCGCGCGCGTGCAGCACGATGGTCAATGAGCCGGGCCAGAATTTTTCCATCAGCGCATGGGCGAGTGGTGGAGCAGCGATCACGAGTGTCTCGACGTCGCGCGCATCGCCGAGCAGCAGCGGAATCGCCTTGTCCGATGGGCGTCCTTTCGCCACAAATATTTTTTCGATGGCAACCGCATTCAGTCCATCCGCCGCGATTCCGTACACGGTGTCGGTCGGCAGCGCGATGAGCTCACCCGCGCGCAAGAGTTGCAGCGCGCGCTCGCGCGCAGCGCGCGCATCGGCGCGAATGATTTTTGTTTTCAACGTCCCTCGCGTCGAATTTCAATCACGCGGTCGAGTCCTTCGAGATCGCGATGGAGCATAATCGCGGCGCTCGGAAAAAATCTTTCCGCGAGCTGCTGCGCCTCGATGCCTTGCTCTTCACTGATCTCCAGCAGCACAACTCCCGCGCGCGCAACGTGCGCCTCCACCTGTTCGAGCAGACGACGAATTAGCGACAATCCGTCCAGCCCGCTAATCGTCGCGACGCGCGGCTCGTACTCGCGAATCTCGCGCGGCATTTGCGGCAGACGCGCGAGTGGAATATACGGCAGATTCGCGGTCACAAGGTCGAGCGGCTCGGTGAGCGGTTCTAACAAATCGCCCTGAAAAAATTCCACGCGCTCGGCGAGATTCAAACGCGCCGCGTTCATCCGCGCGACCGTAAGCGCGTCGGGAGAAATGTCGGTGGCGAGCATCCGCGCGTGCGGCGCGTGGTACGCGAGGGCGAGGGCAATCGCGCCGGAGCCGGTGCCGACGTCGGCAATCACCGGTTCGAGCCGCGCGATTTTCTTTAGCGCCTTGAGCGCCAGCTCGACGATCAGTTCCGTTTCCGGTCGTGGGATCAGGACGCGGCGGTCGACCAGAAAATCGAGACCGTAGAATTCTCTATGTCCCAAAATGTACGCGATCGGTTCGCCCTGCGCGCGGCGCGCGATCATCGCCGCGTATCTCGCGGCAGCTACATTATCCAAAGGATCAGACAGACGCGCCAGCACACCCGCGCGCGAGATTCCGAGCGCGCCCGCAAGCAAGATTTCCGCCTCAAGCCGCGCCGTCGGGTAATCGGTCGTCGTGCCAAGCGCGCGCACCGCGCTGACGAGCACTTCTTGAATTGTTTCAGGATTCGCGATGAGCATGGGAGATTTCAGATTGCAAATTTTGGATTGAGCCAAAGGATTGGAACGAGGGGTGTCAAAGGCGCGTCCGCAAATTCTAGCATAATGTAATTCACACCAACGCCACCAAGTCACGCCGCGATGCCTGCGCTCTTTAATTTTTCCGACTGGTCTTCCAGCACCAGCGCGTCGATGATCGGGTCGAGGTCGCCGTCGAGGATGCGCGGGAGATTGTGGACGGTCAAGCCGATGCGATGATCGGTCAAACGGTCCTGGGGAAAATTGTAGGTGCGAATTTTTTCGGCGCGTTCGCCGCTGCCCACTTGCAAGCGACGTTCTTCGGTCACTTCGCGCTGCTGTTTTTCCAATTGCATTTCGTACAGTCGCGCGCGCAATATTGCCAGCGCGCGCATTTTATTTTGCAACTGCGAGCGTTCGTCCTGGCACGCCACGACGAGACCGGTCGGCAAATGCGTGAGACGTACTGCCGTCGCGACCTTTTGCACGTTCTGTCCGCCGTGACCGGAGGCGTGGAAAATGTCGGTCTTGATTTCTTCGGGGCGAATCTCCACCTCGATGTCATCCACTTCCGCCAGCACCGCGACGGTCGCGGTCGAAGTGTGAATGCGCCCGCTCGCTTCGGTCAGCGGCACGCGCTGCACGCGATGGACGCCGCTCTCGTACTTTAAGCGCGAGAACGCGCCGCGCCCCTTGATTTCAAAAACGACTTCGCGGAATCCTTTAAGTCCGGTGCGGTTCTCGTCCACCAGCGCGACCTTCCAGCGCTTGTTTTCGGCGTAACGCGTGTACATCCGAAAAAGGTCTGCGGCAAACAGCGCCGCTTCTTCGCCGCCCGTGCCCGCGCGAATTTCGACGAATGTATCCTTGTCGTCGCGCGGGTCCTTGGGCAGCAGCAAGAAGCGTAATTCTTGTTCCAAGTTTTGTTCGTCCGCTTCGAGCTTGTCCGTTTCTTCACGCGCCATCGCGCGCATTTCTTCATCCGCTTCGTCGCGCATCATCACGCGCGTTTTTTCCAGCGCGTGCGCCGTCGTTTTGTACGCGCGGTACTTTGCCACCACGTCTTCGATGTCGCTGATCTCGCGCGTGAGCTCGCGCAGGCGCGTCGGGTTCGTCGAAGACTCGGGTTCTTCCATCATTCGGTGCAATTCATCATAGCGCCGTTCCAGCGCTTCTAATCTTTCAGAGATCATAGTTGTCGAAAAGAATTATAACATAGCGAATTAACCGCGCGAACGCGCGAGCCGCAGCGCGAGCGCGAGCTCTTCACTTTTCAAGAGGAAGGTCGCGACGAGGAAGACGAATCCGCCGAGCGCGACGCCGGCGATTGCCAACAGAAGGACACTCGCGTTCGGCAGCGCGCCGAGTAGCATTGCAATGGCGACGCCCATCGCGGCGGAGGCGAGCGCGACTTTCAGCAACGAGCTCACAATGCGCGCGCCGTCGATTCCGCCCAAACGTTTTCGCAGCAGGAAAAGCAGCGCCAGCATTTCGAGCGTGGTCGCGAGCGAATTCGCCAGCGCGAGTCCGCCTTGCTCCAGCACGCGAAACAGCGCGAGACTCAGAACGAGATTGAGCGCGATCGCGCCCACGCCAATTTTCACCGGCGTCGCGGTGTCGTGCAGCGAATAAAAAGTTCGCGTCAAGATTTCGAGACCCGAATGCGCGAACAGACCGACCGCGAAAAATTGTAACGCGAACGCGGTCTGCGCGGTGGACTGTGCCGTGAACGCGCCGCGCTGCAACAAGAGCTGAATCAGTTGCGTTCTCAACAGAATTAAACCAACCGACGACGGAATCGTGA
>JBBSHK010000030.1:0-13378 GCA_038253185.1 Anaerolineae bacterium
GACTTTTCACGAAGTACAGTGCTGAGGTAATGCATAGCATCCAGAATAGCGTGGCTATACTGGCCTGCCTCATATGTATTCGATACGGCGAGCCAGAGATCTGCTCGGACAAGTGTTCTAAGGTTCATAGAACCGTTTTACGATTGGTAGTCCTGAGGTTGTTTGTTTGGCGCAAACACTTTCTTCGGTTTGAGCTGTCCCGCGACTGTGCGTTCGAGCAGCGCGATGAGTTCGCCATTCTCATCATACGCGCGCACCAGCAGTGTCGTCAAATCCGCGCGCGGGGGCAGAAATTTGCCCTGGCGTACTGCTTGCGCGGAATCTTTATCCAGAGTAAGCGCGTCGAATTGCGTTAGCGCGCGGTCCAGCGGTTTCAAATATTCGGAGAGCCGTCCTTCGGCTGCCGCGCGCTGCAGCTCGTCCTGCGTCGCGCTTTCCTCCAAACTGAACGGACCGCTGGCGAGTCGCGTGAGCGCGCTCAGGTGTCCGCCCGTTCCCAATTTTTCGCCCAGATCGTGCGCGAGCGAGCGGATGAAGGTGCCCTTGCTGCAATGCACGTCGAATTCAACCTCATCGTCTTTCAGCTCGCGCAGTTCAATGGAATAAAGCTCGACCTTGCGCGGCTGCATTTCGACGGCGATACCCTGCCGCGCGAGTTTGTACGCGCGCACGCCGTCGCGTTGTACGGCAGAATGAGCCGGAGGGGTTTGAGAAATTTTTCCGACGAAGGAGTTCAGCGCGGTTGAAATTTCCGCGTGAGTCACATCGACCGCGCGCGTCGCGACAATATTGCCGGTCGCGTCGTAGCTGTCGGTCTCGACGCCGAGGCGCACGCGCGCGCGATAAAGTTTGTCGTGGTCGATCAGATATTCGGAAACGCGCACCGCGTTGCCGAGGCAGAGGATGAGCACGCCGGTCGCCATCGGGTCGAGGGTGCCCGCGTGACCGACGCGTTTCTCGCCGCTGATGCGGCGGACAAAATAGACGAGGTCGTGCGAGCTTTTGCCGCGCGGTTTATTGAGGATGAGGAGACCAGTCATCTAAAGGCACATTGGGACAATGGGACAATGGCCAATAACGACGCGAAAGAATTGTGCATTGTTCATTGTGCATTGTCCATTTGTTCCCTGTTCTTTTTTATTTCAGTCAGCACGCGCGCGGCGGCAGTGTCGAGCGGTCCCGATAAATTCGCGCCAGCTGCTTGTTTGTGACCGCCGCCGCCGAGCTGGAACGCGACGCCCGAGATGTCGACGCCGAGGCGTGAACGCAAGCTGAGATCGACGCGACCGTCTTCTCTTTCGGAGAGCAGAAACGCGATGCCCGCATCCGCCACAGTGAGCAGCATATTCACAATGCCGCCCGTGCCGCTATTATTGATGCCGAGTTCTTTCAGCGTCGCCTGGCTGACCTGACTCCAGATAATGTTGCCGTCCAATCGCGCGTCGGCGATGGCGCGTCCGAGCAAGCGCAAGCCATTAAAAGAACGGCGGTTGTAAACGCGATCGATAATCTCGGCGATGGATGCGCCTTGCCGTACGAGCGCGGTTGCTTTATCCAGAGTTTCAGGTGTGGTGCCGCTCGTGCGGAATCCGAGCGTGTCGGTGAGAATGCCGGTCAGCAAACATTGCGCGATGGTGGAGGTGAGCTCGACACCGAGCGCGGTCACTAGGTCGTAAATAATCTCTGCGGTGGATGCCGCGCTCACGTCCACCAAATTGATGTTCGCGAAATATTCGTTGGTGACGTGATGGTCGATGTTGATCGTGGTGCGAGCGCCGATGCGTTGTTCGTCGTAGGCGCGACCGTAACGCGCGCGATCGCTGCCGTCAACGTACACGAAGAGGTCTTGGTCGCCCGGCACACGCGGCTCGATTTCTTTGATGCCCGGGAGGTAATTAAATGTTTCGGAGAGGCGGTCGTCAAGGGAGAGCGTGACGGTCTTGCCCATTCCGCGCAGCGCCCACGCGAGACCGAGCTGCGAGCCAAGGCAATCGCCGTCGGGTTGAATGTGCGCCGCGAGGAAAATTTTATTCACGCCGCGCAACTCGGCGACCACACGCGCGAAGGCTTCGATGACTGCCACAGGCAAAGTAAAGTGACAAGTGACGGGTGACAGGAAGATCACCGCGTCACTTGTCACCCGTCACTTTCTATTTTTCAACTCACGCGCTCTTTGCGATAGAATTCGATGAGATCGCCTTCTTTAATGTCATTAAAATTATCCAGCGCGATGCCACACTCGTAACCTTCCGCGACTTCTTTAACGTCTTCGGTCGTACGTTTGAGCGAGGCGATGCCGCCGGTGAAAATTTCTTTGGCGTCGCGTAACAGGTGCGCGGTGGTACCCCGCGCCACTTTGCCCTGAATCACGCGACAGCCAGCGACCGTAGTTTTCTTGACGTGGAAAACCTGGAGCACCTGCGCGCGTCCGGCGAGCACATCTTTGTAGACCGGCTCAAGCATACCCTTGAGCGCCTTGTCCACATCTTCGATCAGCTTGTAAATAATGTTGTACTTGCGGACGTCGACCTTCTCTTGCTCGGCGAGCGATTCGGCGGAAGACTCGACGCCGGTGTTGAAAGCAATGATGATGCCCTGCGACGCCGCCGCCAGCATTACATCCGAGGAGGTGACTGCGCCGATTCCTTGATGAATAATTTTTGCCTTTAGTTTTTCGCTGCCCAACTTTTCGAGCGAATTGACAATCGGCTCAAGTGAACCCGCGACGTCCGCTTTGATCACGAGATTCAATTCCTGAATTTCGCCTTGCTGGAATCGCGCGTACAAATCGTTCAGCGTCACCGCGGGCGCTCTTTCGGTCGAGGCGCGACGCGCATTGATACGCTCGTTGACGCGAGCACGCGCGATTTGTTCCGCCGCGACGATGGTGAAGGTTTCACCCGCGGGCGGCGCGCTCGAAAGTCCGGTCACCGCGACCGGCGTTGAGGGTCCCGCTTCGTTCACGATCTCGCCGCGCTCGTTGAACATCGCGCGGACTTTGCCCCACGCTTCGCCGACCAGCACGACATCGCCGACGTGGAGCGTTCCTTCTTTGACTAACAGCGTTGCCATCGGTCCTTGCTGCTTGTCCAATTTGGATTCGATCACCACACCGGTCGCCGACTTGGTCGGGTTGGCGCGCAGTTCCGCCAATTCCGCGATCATTTGAATATTCTCTAACAGATCGTCGATGCCCGTCCGCATCTTGGCAGAAACCGGCACGACAGTCACTTCGTCTTTGCCGCCGTACACTTCGAGTCCAAGATCGCTCAACTGCTGCTTGACACGTTCAGGGTTTGAATTCGGTCGATCGACTTTGTTCAGCGCGACGACGATGGGCACTTGCGCCGCGCGCGCGTGATCGATTGCTTCGCGTGTTTGCGGCATCACTCCATCGTCCGCCGCGACGACAATGATCGCGACATCGGTGGCTTTGGCGCCGCGCGCGCGCATCGCGGTGAACGCTTCGTGACCGGGTGTGTCTAGGAAAGTGATGCGTTTGCCGTTGTGCTCGATCTGATACGCTCCAATGTGCTGGGTGATGCCGCCGAACTCACCCGCGACGACGTTCGTCTTGCGAACCGCATCGAGCAGCGAAGTCTTGCCGTGATCGACATGTCCCATCACGGTCACGACCGGCGGACGCAATTGCAGCTTTTGCAATTCTTCTTCGGTGTACTCGCGCTTTTTGGGCATGCTCGAAAGCGCAGCGACCGGCGCTTCCATTTCCACCGGCTTTTCTTCACGCACCTCGAAACCCAATTCGCCCGCGATGAGCGACGCGGTATCAAAATCGATCAACTGATTGATATTTGCCATGACGCCGTTCGCCATTAACTTTTTAATAATGTCGATTGGTGTGAGTTTTAATTTCGCGGCGAGGTCGCGCACTGTGATCGTTTCAGGCAGTTCGATCGGCGACGGAGGTGGCGGAGGCGCAGCGGGTCGGGGCGGCGCGGCGGGTCGCGGCGGCGCGGGCGTTTGCGCGGTATTACCCGCAGGCGCGGTGGGGCGATTCGGGCGCGGCGCGTTGCCGGGCTGCGCGGGACGCGCGGGCGCAGCGGGTCTCACGGCAGGTCGCGCAGCGGGCGCGGTTTGATTTGAATTTGGACGCGCAGTTTGATTCGGGGCAGGACGCGCGCCTGGAGTTGAGGGCTTGTTGAGGCGTTCCGCCGGAATGGTTGTGCGCGGTAGGGACGTGCTCGAAGCCGAAGCCGGTCTCGCCGTCGGAGATGTGGTGGGTTTCGCGGGAGCGCTTTTGTTGGTCGATGTCGTCGGACGTGGAGCGCCGCTCGGCGCGGTCTTGTTAACCGACGCGGCTTGACTCGACGGCGAGACCGGCTTGGCCGTTTCAGCGGGCTTGACTTTTTTCACGACCGGACGTTTGGCATCCGCGGTGGAACTATCGCCGGGAGTTCTTGTGTCTTGCTTTTCAGCCATGGCTGCCTCATTTCTAATCCGCACGCCGCGATGATTCGGCGATACTGGATTGCGAAAAATATTTGTGACCAGGACGGAATCAAGGATTTAGTATTTGACTAAGCTTGACTCTGCGAGCGCGGGAAGGAGTTCGCGCAGCGGCGAGTCGCGAGGAAACCGATCAATGAAAATTTAGACCCTCATCGGTTGCCCTCGATTGCGCCTCTATCGAAAATGTTTGGTGTTGCCACTCCGTTCCCGAATATGTTGGATCGCCGGCTCATCCAATCGAGCGCGGCGTCGCTACTTGATCTGCTTGCTCGGATCGTGCGAGGGCGCGCGGCGGAAAGGTTTTTGCGAGTTCTTCTAGTAGCGCGCGATCTTCCGCGAGCAAGCCTGTTTCCAATTTCAGAGCGTGTTCGAGTCTGCCGCGCGCGCCGACGGTGGCTTCCCAACATTCGCGTTCTTTATGCAAGTACGCGCCGCGCCCTGCCTTCTTGCCGGTCGGGTCTGCGACGACGTGTCCGTCGGGAGTGCGTACGAGGCGTAACATCTCGCGTTTCGATTCAACTTCGCGACAACCGATGCAGGTCCGCTGTGGAATATGTTTCTTCATCAGCAGAAGGACTGAGTGTTGAGCAACTGGGACAGTGCATTCGGCACTCAGTGCTCAGTGCTCACTCCTCATTGCTCAGTCCTGTCCTATTCGGCTATCTCTTCCTCGTCGGTCTCTAGCCAATCTTTACCGCGCCCGCCCTTGTGCTTTTTCTTGGCGACCACCTTGCCCAGTTTTTCATCAAAGACGAGCGTCTGTCCTTTGCGGCGCGCTTCTTTCCGCTTGCGCTCGTTGGCTTCGGGCGATCCGTCATCTGCCTCGAACGCCGCCAGGGCTTCTTCAAAGCTCACGTCAACTTCAGGAGCAGGAGCTTCCGCCACCGCGCCTTCGCTCAATTCCGCGACCGGAGCTTCGTCGATGCTCGCTTCGATCTCTGCAGCCTCGGTCGGCAAAGAGGCGGTTGCGCCTTCTCTCTCAAATTCCAATTCTTCCGGCTGCTCCAGAGTTGCCTCGCGGGTCTCGAGTGCGGCAGTCTCAACTTCGGCAACCGGCTCGGCGGCAATCAATTCCGCGCGGCGTGCCGCGAGTGCTTCCGCGCGTCGTTGGGCTTCTTCAGCCGTTTGCGTTTCGTTCTTGATGTCGATGCGCCAGCCGGTCAGTTTTGCGGCGAGGCGCGCGTTCTGTCCCTCTTTGCCGATGGCGAGCGATAATTGTTTATCTTGCACCACGACCGTCGCGACCTTATCGCCGTTCTCGTCTTCGCTCAATTTAACGCTGATGACTTTGGCGGGACTCAGGGCGTTGCCGATGAAGGTGGCAGCACTGGCGCTCCATTCGACGACGTCGATCTTTTCGCCGCTGAGCTCATTCACAATCGCCTGAATGCGAACGCCGCGTTGTCCGACGCACGCGCCCACCGGATCGATTCCGTCCTGCATCGCGGCGACGGCAACCTTGGAACGCTGTCCGGCTTCGCGCGCAATGGATTTAATCTCGACCAGCCCGTTGAAGATTTCTGGCACTTCGAGTTCGAGCAGCCGCCGCAAAAAATTGCGATGCGTGCGCGAGAGAATCACCTGCGGTCCGCGCGAGGATTTATTCACCTCGGTGATGAGCGCGCGAATTTTTTGATTCGGTCGATAGCGCTCGGTGGGAATTTGTTCCTGCTTCGGCAGTACTCCTTCCAGTCGTCCGAGGTTGACGGTAATATTTCCTTGCTCCAGCGCGTGCACCGTGCCGTGAACAATTTCGCCTTCCCGTTCGACAAAGCTGCTATAGAGCGCGTCGCGCTCGGCTTCGCGGATCCGCTGCAAAATCACTTGCTTGGCAGTCTGCGCGGCGATCCGTCCAAAATCGTCGGGTGTTGCTTCGACCTGCACCGTCGAGCCAATCTCCGCGACCGGCTCGTAGCGGCGCGCCTCGTCCAGCGTCATTTCATTTCGCCGGTCTTGCACCTGCTCCACGACCTGCTTGCTGGCAAAGATGCGCGCTTTGCCCGAGCTTGGATCGATCTTTGCCGTGATGTTTTGTGTGCCGCCAAAATTCCGCTTGTAGGCGGAGACGAGCGCCTGCTCAACTGCTTGCAGCACAATTTCGCGCGACAGGTTGCGCTCACTGCACACCTGCGTGATAGCGACCAAAAAATCGTTTTTCGAACCTGCTGCCATCGACTTGCTATCCTCCCCAAAAAACTGCTCCAAAAGAGAAAAGTGGGGAGTGCCCACTTTTCTTCAAGCCGTACGAGGTTGATGCTTGATTTATAGCATACATCCCAAAATTTCGCAAATGCCCGGCGCCTATGCTTATTTGCAAGTGGTTGCATAGAATATTCGAGCCATTTCTTACGAGCGCGCCCGCGCGTGAAAACGCGCAGGTCATTGGCGATTCGTCGACGCGAGCGGTTGGTAAATCGCGCGCCGGATTATTTTTACATTGACACTCCATCGCGCGATGCTATAATGAACCTAGCGTTATAAAAATAAATCTGCAGGTAGGCGCTTTATCAATTTTGTGAGCCAAGGAGGCTAATCTATGCACATTCAACTACCGCCACTTCCGTACGATTACAACGCGCTCGAGCCGTACATCGACGAACAGACGATGCGAATCCATCACGACAAGCATCATCAGGCGTACATCACCAATCTCAATGCCGCGCTGGAAAAGCACCCGGAGATCGAGCACGACGATGTCGAAGCATTGTTAAGGAACATCAACCGTGTGCCCGAAGATATTCGCACCGCGGTGCGCAACAATGGGGGTGGGCACGTCAACCACACCATGTTCTGGCAAATTATGGGAGCGCCAAAGCAAAGTGTTGGCGACCCGCAGAGCGGAGTGCTCGCCGACGCGATTAAGAAATCCTTCGGTGATTTCGCGAGTTTCAAGGAACAATTCGCCAAAGCCGCGACCACGCGTTTCGGCAGCGGTTGGGCGTGGCTGCTCGCAGAGGGCGATAAGCTTTCGATCGAGAGCAGCGCGAATCAGGACAGCCCGCTGATGGAAGGCAAGAACGCGCTGCTCGGTCTCGACGTGTGGGAGCACGCGTACTATTTGAAATATCAAAACCGCCGCCCCGATTACATCACCGCGTGGTGGAACGTGGTCAATTGGGAGGCGGTGCAGAGCCGCTTCCAACGATTGCGCGAAGGCGGACCATCGACGAGACCGGGAGCAAAATAGCAGCGGATAAAAATAACAGCGGCGGGTGATTATCCCCGCCGCTGTTTTTGTCTGGACGTTTCAGGTAGAGCCACTGCCCGGTGCGTTTGTGCATTTTGCGCAATCGCGGCTAAATGCGAATGCCACAATCGTATTTCACGAGTTGCTCACGGCTCGTCTGGTCCAGACGATTGGGAGGGCGAATGAAGCTGTGATGAAAAGCGAAACCGCCCCAGTTGGTGAACGAGAGCGCGATGACCTTCGCCGAACGACTGTGCAGGATCACGCGCGGCTGTAGGTCGAGACTGCGAAGCTTTTGCTTGTCCTCTTCTGAAATGATTCTCATAACTTCCAACCGGTGCGTGGCGACCGAGCGGATATTGCTCAAAATGCTCTCTAGTTTTTCCGCGCTGCAAACAAATTCCAGGTCAGCATAATTGTCGTGCCAGACGAGATAAAAGCGGGGTGCCATTAGACAGAACAGCGCGAACTGGAAATATCCTTCGGGCGATTCCTCAAACGAGAGGTGTTCGAACAAGTGGTGATTCGTGTCGCGATATTTTTTCTCAAACGCTTCGATCGATGGGAGACGCGGCTCTTTCGACTTGCGCGAATATAAAAGTGGCTGCCCGCCAAGCCCTGTCCAGCGGAAAACATAGTCCAGCGCGAATCCGGGCTTGAGCTTGATCTTCTCAAACACTTCCAAGTATCTGTTCGGATCAAAATGACCCTGCCAATCGAACAGCGCGCGCCGGTCGAGCGCGTACGCCATCGGAATCTGTCCGATGGTGGCGCGCAACTGGTCCAATTTGCGAAAGAGCGGTTCGGTCGCGCTCGCGGGAACGAGGTAGTCGGTTGGTATCGCTTGCCTCTACATAAAAAAATCTTGGCGGAATTCCATCGAGCATATCCGTGTACCAATCTCGCTGGAGATGATAGCACGAACCCTCCAATGTCAACAATCAATACTGCGCACGACGGGAACGATTGCGAATGATAGTTTGGTAGAAACTTTTGTTCTACTTGTGCTATACTATCCGCAATGGATGCCTACTGCGTAAAATGCAAAACAAAACGCGAGATGCAAGACCCGCAGCCGCTCTTTAGTGCGAAAGGCGCTGCGTTCACGCGCGGCAAATGCGCGGTGTGTGGGACGACGCTGACGCGTTTCGGTCAAACGGACGCGCACAAGCATCTAACCCCAGACGGCAGACGACCGATGACGGAAGAGCGCGCGGTGTCCGAGAGCAAGCCCCAATCAGCCACCCGCAGCACGCGCGGAAATAAAAAGAGAAAATCCGCCAAAGCACAACCTCCGTCCTCCGTCACCCGTCCTCCGTCCAATGACGGTGTTGCTCTCGTGATTGTCGAATCGCCGGCGAAAGCGAAAACCGTTGGACGTTTTCTCGGGCGCGATTTCCGCGTGCGCGCCTCCATCGGGCATATTCGCGATCTGCCGCAAAAACAAATGGGCGTTGACATTGAGCATGACTTTACTCCTCACTATGTGATTACGCCAAAGAAAAAAGATGTCGTCAAGGAATTACGTTCACTCGCGCGGAACTCGAAAGAAATTTTCCTCGCGACCGACCCCGACCGCGAGGGCGAAGCAATTTCGTGGCATCTGGCAGAAGCGCTGGATAAAGACATTCGCGACAAGCAGGTGCGCCGCGTCGAATTCCACGAAATCACGCGTGAAGCGGTAGACCGCGCGTTTGCCAACCCGCGCGCGATCGATATGGACCGCGTGAACGCGCAGCAAGCGCGTCGGGTGCTCGACCGCCTCGTCGGTTACACCATCAGCCCGCTCTTGCGAAAAAAAATGACGCGCAAGGGTTTGAGCGCGGGACGCGTGCAGTCGGTCGCGGTGCGGCTGGTGGTCGAACGCGAGCGCGAGATTCAAAATTTTGTGCCGGTCGAATATTGGTCGATCGAAGCGGAATTGGCGAAGCAAGACAACAGATGGCAGACAACAGACGACAGACCAACAGAGAATATTTTCCGCGCGCGCTTGGTCAAGATCGGCGATCAAGATTTTGAATGTCACTCTGGCGAAGAGGCGCTAAAGTTAAAAGAGCGTCTCGAAAAATGCGACTATCGCGTGCTCGACGTGCGGCGCAAAGATGTTTTTCGGAATCCCGCCGCGCCCTTCATCACTTCGACCTTGCAGCAAGAAGCCTCGCGCAAACTGGGATTCAACGCCAAGCGTACGATGATGGCGGCGCAGCAATTGTACGAGGGCTTGTCGCTGGGCGATGAGGGGCAGGTCGGTCTGATTACGTATATGCGCACCGATTCGACGAACATCGCGGAGAGCGCGCGGCAGGAGGCGTGGGCATACATTAAAGAAAAATTCGGCGAAAGTTTTCTGCCCAAGACGCCGCGCGTGTACACGAAAAAAGTCGCGGGCGCGCAGGAGGCGCACGAAGCGATTCGCCCGACGAAAACTTTTCGCGAGCCGCAGTCGGTCAAACAATTTTTGAATTCCGACCAGTTCCGACTTTACGATTTGATCTGGAAACGTTTTGTCGCGTCGCAAATGGCGAGCGCGATTTTCGATACGACGGCAGTAGACATTGAAGCGAAGGCGGAAGAGCGCGGCGATGTCATTGCGAGGAGTGCTGTTCGCGACGAAGCAATCTCTGCTGAAGCACAAAACGGGATTGCTTCGCAAAAACCGCTCGCAATGACGACCGCTGCCGCGTTCCTCTTCCGCGCGAACGGTTCGCTTCTAAAATTCGCCGGCTTTCTCGCGGTGTATGGGCGCAGCGCGGGCGATCAAGATGAAGAATTGGATGCGGACCCTCGCTCGCCAGAAAACGGCGAAAACGCGAGGGCAAGCAAGCGTTTGCCGCCACTAGAAAAAAACGAGCCGCTCGATTTACTCGGCATTTATCCCGAACAACATTTCACCGAGCCGCCGCCGCGCTTTACCGAAGCGACGCTCATCAAAACGCTCGAACAATTTGGCATCGGGCGCCCCTCTACCTACGCGCCCATTTTATCCAATATTCAAGATCGCGGTTACATCGAGCAAATCGAAAACCGCCGATTGAAGCCAACCGAGCTTGGCTTTATGGTAAATGATTTACTCGTCGCGCACTTCCCCGAAATTGTGGACGTAGGCTTTACTGCCAAGATGGAAGAAAATCTGGACGAGGTCGCGGAAGGCAAACAAGAATGGGTGCAGTTGATGCGCAACTTTTATACGCCGTTCAAACAGACACTCGACAAAGCCGCGAGCGAAATGCCTGACGTGCATCTCGACGATGAAAAGACTGACATCATTTGTGATTTGTGCGGCTCGCCGATGGTGATCAAGCGCGGACGCTTTGGAAAATTTCTCGCGTGCTCGACCTTTCCCAAATGCAAGAATACGAAATCGTTGACGACCGGCGTGCGCTGTCCCGAATGCAAACAGGGCGAACTCGCGGAAAAGAAAACGCGCAAGGGAAAAACTTTTTATGGTTGTTCGCGCTATCCGAATTGCAAATTCGCGACGTGGGACAAACCGATTGCCGAGCCGTGTCCGAATTGCGGCGGGCTGTTGGTGACGAGCCCGCGCGGCGCGGTGCATTGCGTGAACAAAGATTATTCCCGCGAAGCGGGGCGCGCGGCGGAGAAAGCAGTGATGCCAACTCATTTCAAAAATGAAATTTCTTGATGGAAATTGCGCGGCGGCTTGTCATTCTGACTCGTTCTCCCGCGCGGAATCGGGTTTTTGAAATGAGTTGGCCGCAAAAAGCAGAGGCTGTGGATTCTCGCAGCTCGTAAGCGCGCACGGCTGTGCGTCCCTACAAACACTATTCGCGATTCAGGAGATTGTTTAAATGTCATCCCGCTTAGAAAAATTCCGCGAAAAATTATCTGAACAAAAACTCGACGGCTTTGTCGTCAGCCGCATTCCGAATCAACGTTACCTCTCCGGTTTCAGTGGTCACGCCGATTTCGATGCGGTGCTGCTCGTTTCGAAAGACGACGCGCGGGTCGTGACCGATTCGCGCTACTGGCAGCTTGCGGAAGAGCACGCGCGTGGTTTCACGCTGGTGAAATTCGAACGCGGCAAGCTCGAAGTGCCGCAAGCGCTCGCGGAATTCGCGCAGGCGAATGATTTACGCACGATTGGTTTTGAAGCGCAGCACGTGCCATTTAACAAATTTCGCGAGTGGCAAAAAGCCGCGCGCAAAGGTCATTTCAAACTCAAGCCGGTGGATGAATTAATCGAAACATTGCGCGCGGTGAAGGACGAAGCAGAGCTTGCGAAAATTCGCCGCGCGGTGGAATTGACCGACCGCGCGTTCGCGCACTTTTGCGAGCGCGTGCGCGTTGGAATGACGGAAAGGCAAGCCGCGTGGATTATCGAATCATTCTTGCGCGAGAACGGCGGCGATAAGTTGGCGTTCGATCCCATCGTCGCGAGTGGTACCAATGCCGCGTCGCCGCACGCCGAAGTCACCGAGCGCGCGTTCCAAGTGGGCGAGCCGATTACGATTGACATCGGCGTGAAACTCGACGGCTATAATTCCGACCTGACGCGCACGATCACGCTAAATGAGATGACTGACAAATTCAAAGAGATTTACAACATTGTGCTCAAGGCGCAGCGCGCGGTGGAAAAGAAAACGCGCGCCGGATTGAAAAGCAAACAGGTCGATGCGTACGCGCGACGGGTGATTGAAAAAGCGGGCTATGGCGAATATTTCGGGCACGGTGTTGGTCACGGCCTTGGTCTCGCGGTACACGAGTTGCCGCGCGCCGGCAAAACTTTTAAAGATGTGCTACAAGAAAATATGACGCTGACGGTCGAGCCGGGGATTTATGTTCCGGGGTGGGGCGGCGTGCGGATTGAAGATTTGGTTGTAATCAAAAAAGATGGCGTTGAAATTTTGTCGCAGGCGAGCAAAGAGCCGCTCGTCAGCGTGGACGCATTCTGATCCACCAGAAAAAAAACGAAAGAGTTGCTGGTTTTTTTTATTCAACTGCTCTGGAAAGAACCTATGAGCGCATTGATGAGGTTATCCAAAACTTCTGGAGCAACAAAGCGCAGCATGCCCACGATGATCAATCCGAGGCAGAGCAGCAATACAATCAAGCCCCAGAGACGCGAGGGCAGACTGAGTAGATCGCGCGCAATCGAGCCGCGCTGCTCTACGCTTCCGAAGATGAGGGTGAGCGCGTAGATCCCACCCAGCAGACCACCAAAGATCAGGAGCACGCTTGTGCCGACCGCAGTTTTGAAAAAACTGAGAAGGCTATTGGACACGGGCGTGCGTGGATTCGTCAAGGAGAGCAGACCAAAGCCGAGCAGCAAAAAGCCCGCGACTGCAAAGACAAGTCCCCACGCGCGTGCGGCGAGACCGGAGTACGTTTCCGCGAAGCGGATGTGGCGGTGGCGCGTAAAGCGAATTCGTCCCTCCATCACCGCGTCCATTCCCCAAAATATCACACCGGCGCCGAGCAGCGCAATGCCAAGCGAGCCGAGCAGTGTTAAACGGACATAGGTGCTCAATGCAAAAGTCAACACACCTGCAAGGGCAAGTGCCCCGCCAATTGCGTCGAGTGATTTTAAGCGGTCGGGCATCGGGTCCATTGTAGGCACTCTGCGAATTTTGCAAAATGCTTCAGTCTTGTCAGATTTGCTGGTTCGATGGTTATGTTGTTTCAAGTACTATTGAGCGTTAACCAGATTCAAATGCTAATTGAATTTGCGCGCGATTTGTGCTATTATCTTTTTCGTTCTCC
>JBBSHK010000031.1:0-13221 GCA_038253185.1 Anaerolineae bacterium
GAACGCTCCTGAAATGGCGCGCCCAAAAATTATCCAGCGCGCGAGAAAATCGTCCGCCCAGGGACCTTGGATGTCGGTTGCCGGCGCGAACGGTGCGGCGATTCGCAGGAGATAAATCGGAAACGAGCCGTACGCGAAAAAATGCGGATTGAGCGGGCTGCTTGTCGAAAAAAATTCAGGGAGATTTTTGGGCAGATTGAGATTTGAAGTGACGAGCAAAATTTGCCGTTCATCGGGGTGAAAGAGATAGCCCGCATCCCACGCCAGTCCGTACCACCGCAGCGCGGCAGCGATGATGAGGACGACAAAAAGCAGCGCAAGTTCGGTGATAGTGTTATGCCTACGCGAAAAAAACAAAGCGCGCGCCATTGCTGGGTATTGTAGCACAGCCGCTTGCGTCGATTAGAGCGGGACGCGCTTCGCATTGACTCTTGACCTATTGCCCCCAACTCCTTTCTCGCCTACGATGCTTCAGATCGAGAAATCAAACGCAATGTGCAACTTATTCGCGTTTTCAACTGTCATTTCGAGGAGCGCAGTCTGCGACGAGAAATCTCAGCGTGAGGCGCATCGGGATTTCTCACTTTGTTCGAAATGACAAAAAGAGTTGCACATTAGGTAAATCAAATGTAATCAAGTCGGCAGGGGGAGCTGAAGAATGCAAGACAGCAAATGGTTTAGATTTGGTAGCAATCAGAATATTGCGACGATAAAAGAAACACTCGCCAAATTATCACGCTCGACCTGGTTGGTCGGGGTGATTGATCTCGCGCTGGTTGCGACGGCGGTGCTGATGGTCATCACCCACCTTACCGTTTTATTTTTCCATATCATCTTTGTACTGCTCGCGCTGGGCGCCTTCTTTTGGAAATTTCGCGGATTCGCGGCACGCGCGCTCTTTTGGGTATCGCTTACGACGGGTTTGGTTCTGCGCGCCGTTCTCAGTGGGGAAACCCAGCCGGACGAGTTGATCGAGATACCGCTGCTCACAGCAATTCTCGTGCTCATTTTTGCCATTGCCGCGCGGCGAGCGCAGACCCAAATTCGACTCGCAGAAGAGGAGGCTTTTATCGCGACGGTGCTGGAGAATACGGAAGAGGGTTTTGTCGCCTGTGATAACGCGGGCAAACTGACGGTCTTTAATCGCGCGGCGCAGGAATTTTTCGGTACTCTAGCAAGCTCGCTGATTGGAAACGAGTGGCATAACCCGGATTGTTTGTACGATGCCAACGGCAGATTGTTGGCGCGCGAGGAGTTTCCACTTTTGCGCGCGCTGCGAGGGGACAGTGTCAGAGATCACGAAATGTTGCTCAAGACAGAGACGGCTGCCCCCCGAACGCTACTCACCAGTGCACGAAAGTTGACGACGGCAGGTCGCGGTATCGGCGCGGTGGTCGTGCTCCGCGATATTTCGCAACAGAAATTGTTCGATACGCAGTTGCAACGTCAGGCATTCCACGATCCGTTGACCAAGTTGCCGAATCGTGCGCTGTTCATGGACCGACTTGAACACGCGTGGACGCGTGCCACACGAAACCAAAGTGAAATCGCTGTGTTGTTTATGGACTTGGATCGCTTCAAAGTGGTCAATGATACTCTCGGTCACGAAATCGGAGACAAACTGCTCATCGCGGTGGGAGAACGTGTCCAGGGATGTCTGCGGCGCGATGATACGGTCGCGAGGCTCGGTACGCTTTCGCGGCTGGGAGGCGATGAATTAGCGGTGCTGCTCGAGGACATGCCCGATGTCGGCCATGCTATATCAATCGCGCAGCGAATAACGGAAGCGATGCACGGACCTTTTCACCTCGATGGTGCGAATGTGTTTACTAGTACGAGTATTGGTATCGCGCTTGGCGGAACGGGATATGAACGCCCTTCTGACATTCTGCGCGATGCGGACGTTGCTTTGTACCGCGCCAAAGCTCAGGGGAAGGCGCGGTTTGAAGTCTTTGCGCCGGAGATGAACGAGCGCGGAACTGAACGACTGACACTGGAAAACGATTTAAGGCGCGCGCTGGATGAGGCGCAATTTAGAATCTATTATCAACCGACGATTGAGGTGTTGAGCGGCAGAATGA
The DNA here is from genome assembly GCA_038253185.1 of Anaerolineae bacterium. GTDB lineage: Bacteria > Chloroflexota > Anaerolineae > UBA4142 > SHND01 > JBBSHK01. The sequence continues at coordinate 2,082 of JBBSHK010000031.1, forward strand.
CTGGGGTGGAAGCGCTCCTCCGCTGGCAGCACCCAAAGTACGGCTTGCTAGCGCCTGCCGACTTTATTCCGATTGCCGAAGAGACCGGTATGATCCGACCTATCGGCAATTGGGTCCTGGAGCAGGCGTGCCGGCAGGCGCGAATCTGGGAGGATGAATTCGCAAAGACCACTCCTCTGAAAGTCTCGATCAACGTTTCAGCACGGCAGTTTCATGACACGAGCTTTGTTCTACTCATCGCTCAGATACTTGCGAGGACAGGCGCAAGCCCGTCCAACATCCAACTGGAGATAACGGAGAATGTGCTGATGGAAAATGTTCCCGCGAACACCCTTAAATTGCGCGACCTTCAAAGACTCGGAATTAAACTCGCGCTTGACGACTTTGGAAAAGGGTATTCCAGTCTGAGCTACCTTAAATGGCTACCGCTCGACACGCTAAAGATCGACAAGTCGTTTGTAGAGGGGCTGGGCAAAGATGTCGGAGATAGCGCGATTTTTCAGGCGGTGCTGGCGCTCGCGAACAATCTGGGGTTGCAAGTTATCGCCGAGGGTGTCGAGACAATAGAACAACTGCGGGTGCTTCGGACTCTAGGCTGTGAGACGGTGCAGGGATATTATTTTGCCAAGCCAATGCCACCGACCGAGTTAAGCAAATTGGGGAATCTGGTGACTCCCAACAAAATGCAACCGGGGCAAGTATTGCAAGTTGCACTGCCTTTGAATCAATCCCCCACCGCCACACCGCGTTCTTCACGCGCTTGATTCAGCGCCGCGCGGAATTCTTCCGAGGCGAGTAATTCCAACTGTGCCTCTTGCGCGTCCTTGAGCGCGCGTGCCTGATCAACGTCGAATGCCGAATTGATCAGGCACTTTGCCGCTTTCACCGCGGGCAAAGGTAATTTCGCGAACTGGGCAGCCCAGTTGCGGACGACGCCCATCATATCGCCCGGCTCCGCCACGCGGTTCAGCAGACCGAGACGCAGTGCTTCTATCGCGTTGACGTTGCGACCGCGCAGGATGATCTCTTTGGCGCGTGCGGGACCCACCACACGCGTGAGGCGCGTGATACCGCCCAGGTCGGGAATAATCCCGAGTTTAACTTCGGGCAATCCGAAAATCGCGCGTGTGGAGGCAATGCGAAAATCGCAAGCAAGAATCATTTCGACGCCGCCGCCGAGACAGATGCCGTTGATGCCGACGATGGTGACCTGCGGCAAATTTTCCAGAGAGGTAAAGACGTTTTGCCAATGCTGCATGATGCCGCGCAGTTCTTCGAGTTGAATCGTGCTCCCGATTTGTCCGAGCAGATTCAAATCGAGCCCCGAGCAGAAACTGCGCCCCGCGCCAGTGAGAATGACAACGCGCGTTTGCGAGTCCTGAGCCAACTGATCCAAAACGGCGGACAGGTCGTCAAAGGACTGCAAACTGAGGCTGTTCAATGTTTGCTGGCGCGTGAAGGTCAGCGTCGCGATACCGTCCGCGCGTTCGAGCTTGAGCGTCTTGAATGAATTCATAGCGATTGAATTTCGTACGCGCTCGAAAGCTGAACGGCGGCGCGTAGTGTGGCATAGACGGAACAGTACTTGTTTTCGGAAAGCTCTATCGCGCGTTTCACAAATCCTTCGTTCAGATTATCTCCGGTCAGTTTATAGCGAACGTGAATCTTGGTAAAGCGGTACGGTGGATCATCTTCCTGCTCACCATCGGCGAACACGCGGAGACTCGTCAGACGCTGTCTCTGCTTGGTCAAGATGACGGCGACATCGTAGGCGGAGCAACTAATCAAACTGAGCAAAAGCAAATCGGATGGTTTGACGCCGCGATACTGCGGGTCTTGCGAGGGCGTCGAACCGACGACCAGCGGATTGCCATAGCGATCGATCGCGATGAAAAGTTCTTCGCGCACCCAATCAAGTTCGACGGTTCCAGTGGACACGAGCGTTGCAAGTTAAGAGTTGAAAGTTAAAAGTTAAAACTTTGATATTGCAACATTAGGTTTAACTTTCAACTTTCTTCGCCTAATTTCAAGACCGCCATAAACGCTTCTTGCGGCAGTTCGACTGTACCGAGTTGCTTCATCCGCTTCTTGCCTTTCTTCTGTTTCTCCAAAAGTTTCCGCTTCCGGCTAATATCGCCGCCGTAACATTTCGCGGTCACATCTTTTCTCAATGCCTTGATGGTTTCGCGCGCGATGATTTTTCCGCCGATGGCAGCTTGGATCGGCACCGGAAAGAGTTGGCGCGGGATCACTTCCTTTAATTTGCGCGCGAGCGCGGCGCCGCGCGGATAAGCGTAATCCTTGTGCACGATCATCGCGAGCGCGTCAACCGGCTCATCGTTCAGCAAGATGTTCAGCTTTTGCAAATCGGCGGGGCGGTAATTTTCAAATTGATAATCCATCGAGGCATAACCGCGCGTGCGCGATTTGAGTTGATCGTAAAAGTCGATGATGAGTTCAGAGAGCGGCAGAAAAAAATCGAGCCGCACGCGCTCGGTGTCCAGATATTCCAACTTGTCATGTTCGCCGCGCCGATTCCGTACCAGTTCCATCACAGTGCCGATGTATTCTTTCGGCGTGAACACTTGCAGGTGCATCCACGGCTCTTCGATCTCTTCGATTTGATCGGCGTTAGGCAAATCGGCGGGATTGTCCACCGAAATAATTTCGCCGTCCGTTTTCAGCACGTGATATTCCACGCTCGGTGCGGTCGCGATCAAATCGAGATCGTACTCGCGCTCCAAGCGCTCCTGCATAATTTCCATATGCAGTAGTCCGAGAAAGCCGCAGCGGAATCCAAAGCCAAGCGCGGCAGAAGTTTCCGGCACGTAATTCAGTGAAGCATCATTCAGTTTCAGTTTATCGAGCGCGTCGCGCAGCAGCGGATAGTCATTGGTCGCCACCGGATAAAATCCTGCAAAGACCATCGGCTTGGCAGGACGGAAGCCGGGCAATGCTTCAGAGGCACGCGCATCCGCGCGGGTCAAGGTATCGCCCACTTGAACTTCGCGCACGCTCTTGAGTCCGGTCGCGACGTAACCGACCTCGCCCGCGCAGAGTGAATCGCTCGGCAGCATCTTGGGATGAAAGATGCCGACTTCAATCGCCTCGAGGTCGCGCCCCGTTGCCAAAAGCCGCAGCTTGTCCCCTTTGCGCAATTCGCCATCGACCACGCGCAAATAAGCAACCACGCCCTTGTACGAATCGTAATGCGAATCGAACACCAGCGCGCGCAACGGCGCGTTCGCATCTCCGTTCGGCGGAGGAATATGACGCACGATCGCCTCGAGAATCTCGCGCGTGCCGGTGCCCTCTTTTGCCGAAGCGCGAATAATTTCTTCTTGGGGCACCGTCAAGAGATTCTCGAGGTCTTGAGCAATTTCGTCGGGGCGCGCCGATGGCAAATCAATCTTGTTCAGAACGGGAATGACGAGCAGGTTGTGTTCGAGCGCGAGGTAAAGGTTCGCCAGCGTTTGCGCTTCCACCCCTTGCGACGCATCCACCACGAGTATCGCGCCCTCGCACGCCGCGAGCGCGCGCGATACTTCGTACGTAAAATCGACGTGACCCGGTGTGTCGATCAGGTTCAATTCGTATTCGCTCCCATCGTCGGCGCGATAAAGCATCCGCACCGCTTTGGCTTTGATGGTGATGCCCTTTTCGCGTTCAAGCTCCATCTGGTCCATCACCTGCTCGACCATCTCGCGTTTCGAGACCGTGCCGGTATATTCGAGCAGCCGATCGGTCAGCGTGGACTTGCCGTGGTCGATGTGCGCGACGATCGAAAAATTTCGAATTTGTTGTTGAACGATCATCAACTGTTGGGGGTGCAAGTAAAAAGTTTAAAGTTAAAAGTAGAAGGTTGGATTCATAAAACTTTTTCTTACCCCGGCGGCCAGGTCATTTTTCTTCCGGCGAGTAAATGCAAATGGAGATGCAGCACGGATTGCCCGCCGTCCGCTCCCACATTCGTCACCACGCGATAGCCGTTCTCCACTCCGAGTTGCTTCGCGAGTTGGCGCGTCACTTGGAGCAGATGCCCCGCGAGTTCAACATCCTCTAACTCCGTCAGCGATTCAATGTGCTGATTCGGGACAATCAGGATGTGCGTGGGAGCACTCGGGTGCGCGTCGCGGAAGGCGGTGGCGCGCTCGTCGTGATAAACAATCGTCGCGGGAATGCGCCCGCGAACAATTTGGCAAAAGATGCACGAGTCGAGGTAATCGGGCATAGTCTCAGAATTCGACAACGCCCCGCGCGCCCTCTTCGACAATTTCGTCGAGACGCGTTGGGATAATCTTGTTTGACAGATCAGCATCGCTCGCCGCGACGACACGAATGTAATTGTCCGTATAGCCCGACCAAATCCCCGGCGAGGTCATTTCTTCAAAGAGCACGCCGAAGCGACGCCCAAGAAATTGTTGCGCGAATTGGCGCGCGCTCGCGTCGGCGACGCGCTGCATAGCTTTGCCCCGCGCGTCTTTCACCAAATCCGCGACGTGCAGCGGCAAGCGCGCCGCGACCGTTCCCTCTCGCGTGGAATAAGGAAACACGTGCACGCGCGCGAATCCCATTCGTTCGACAAATTCCAACGACTCGCTGAATTCGGCATCCGATTCGCCGGGGAAGCCGACAATCACATCCGTCGTAATTGCCACGTCAGGAATTTTTTCGCGCGCCAACGCGACCGCCTCGGCGTATTGTTCTGTCGCATACGGTCGGCGCATTCTTCGCAAGACGGTGTTACTGCCACTTTGCAGAGAGAGATGCAGGTGGCGGCACAAGCGCGCAGCCGTAAACAGGTCGAGCAATTCTTCTTCTAAATCCCACGGCGCGATCGAAGTCAGGCGCAAGCGCGGCAAATCGGTTTCATCCAAAATCGCGCGCACGAGATCGCACAGTCCGCGCAAACGACCGCGCCCGCGCTCACGTTCTTCCAACGCCTCGCGTTTCTCGAGGCAGTAATCGGAAATCTGCACACCGGTGAGAATCACTTCTTGATATCCGCTCGCCACCAACTGCGCAACTTCTGACACAATCTCATTCTGCGGACGACTCCGCGCGCGTCCGCGTGCGAGTGGGATGATGCAATAGGTACAGGACATATTGCAGCCATCTTCGATTTTCAGAAAGGCGCGGGTGCGGAGATGAGCTGGGCTGTCATTCTGAGTGAAACGAAGAATCTCGCTCGTCTCCGAAGCTATCTCTCCACTCGCGGCTTCGGGCATCCGGCAACCGCTCTGCGCGAACTGGTATGCGATATCATTGAACCGCGCGCCCGCGAGCGCGACGAGTCGGTCCTTGTCGCGATTCGGCACCACCAGCGCGACGTTCGGCAGCAAGCGCGCTTCGTCGGGCGACAGCGTGGCATAGCAGCCGGTCAAAACAATCTGCGCGTCGTTATTTAATTTGTGCAAATGCCGCGCAACCCCGCGCGATTTCCGCGCGGCTTGTGACGTGACCGTGCAAGTATTCACCACGCAAACATCCGCCTCACGTGCGTCGTTGACAATCTCGTTGCCTCGCGCGACAAAGTCGCGCGCCCAGCTTTCTAGCTCGCTCTCATTCAATTTACAACCGAGCGTTTGCAAATAGACTTTCATCGGCGAAGCAGAATAGCATCTATTAAAACGACTGTCAAATAAATTCGCGAAATTTCGTTGAGCGCCCCTGCGAAGGGTGATATAATGCAGCGCGTCGCAATTCGCGCGGCACCAGAGTCCTTATGAAACAAGGCGCATTCACTTTCGTACTGCACTCACATATTCCGTACGTTCGCAAAGCGGGACGTTGGCCCCATGGCGAAGAGATGCTCCTCGAAGTGATGGCGGAGACGTACATCCCGCTCCTCAACGCGCTCTACGATTTAAAGGAAGAAGGAATCGAGCCGCGCCTCACGCTGGGACTCACGCCGATTTTGCTCGAACAAATCGGCGATGCCGACGTGCGCGATCATTTTGAATTGTACGTCGAGGAACGACTCGCGCTGGTTCAAGGCGACCTCGCGCTCTATTCACAAAAAGGAGACGCGCGGCGACTCGCGCTGGCGCAATGGTACTACGATTGGTACTCGAATCTTCTCAATTGTTTTCGCGAGCGTTACCAACGCGATCTCGTCGGCGCGTTTCGTGAACTTTGCGCGGCGGGCAATCTCGACATTCTCACCAGCGCGGCGACGCACGGCTATTTGCCGCTGCTCGAACGTGATTCGAGCGTCTATGGTCAACTCAAGACGGGAATCGAAACTTCGCGCCGTCATCTGGACGGTACACCCAGCGGCATCTGGCTGCCCGAGTGCGCGTACCGCCCCGCGTACCAACTCGACCGTCGTTACAAACCGGGCATTGAGGAATTCCTCGCGGATTTGAACATCGGATATTTTTTCACCGAGACAACAGTTATCACCGGCGGGCGAATGGTCGGCAAAGTTGCAGGCGATGTCGTCGGACCGTACGGCAATGTGCCCGCGCGCAAACTCGTCCTGCGCGCGGATGACCGTCCGGTCGCGCAAAAACGCACGACGATGCGACCGTACTATGTGCAGGCGGCGAATGTGGCGGTGTACGGGCGCGAAGAAAAAACGGGGCTGCAAGTCTGGTCCTCCGCGAACGGCTATCCCGGCGACCCGATCTACCGCGAATTTCATCGCAAGGACGCGAACAGCGGAATGCAGTATTGGCGCATCACCGACGCGGGCGTTGATCTCGGTCAAAAAGAATTGTACGATCCGGCAATCGCGTTTAGTCGCGTGTACGATCACGCGAATCATTTCGTTTCAACCCTTGCGCAGCTGACGCGCGAATATTACGCGCAGAGCCAAAAAACCGGCATCGTGGTGAGCGCGTTCGACACCGAGCTGTTCGGGCACTGGTGGTTCGAAGGTGTCGCGTGGATCAAAGAAGTTTTACGCCAACTCGCGATTCATCCTGAAGTCCAAGTCACAACGGCGCGCGATTATCTCGCGCAGGAGCCGCCGACCGAGGTGCTCACGATTCCCGAATCATCGTGGGGCAAAGGCGCGGATCATTCCACTTGGTCGAACGCGGAGAACGATTGGATGTGGCCCCTGATTCACAACGCCGAACGCACAATGGAAGAACTCGTCGCGCGCAATCCGAACGCACAAGGTGAACGCGAACAATTGTTGAATCAAGTCGCGCGTGAATTGCTCTTGCTGGAATCGAGCGATTGGCCCTTTTTGATTTCGACCGCTCAGGCGAACGAGTACGCCAGTGGTCGCTTTCAACAACACCTCGCGCGTTTCAATCATCTTGCGACGATGGCGCGCGGCGAGGACGAATTGCGAGAGGCAGACCGCCGCTTTCTCCAAAACGTGATGGACCTCGACAACCCCTTCCGCGAAATCGATTACCGCGTGTTTGCCGCGCGCGAACAGACTGACAACTAGAACAATTCTGGAGAAAGTAGAAAAAATTTATGCGAATCATTTTGTACACCGGAAAAGGAGGCGTCGGGAAAACCTCCGTTGCCGCGTCGACCGCGCTGCGCTGCGCTGATCTCGGTTATCGCACCGCGGTGCTCTCGACCGACGCGGCGCACTCACTCGGCGATTCTTTCGATATGCTGATCGGCAACGAGCCGGTCGAGCTGGCGCCCAAGCTGCAAGCACAAGAGATCGACGTGTTGCATCAGATGGAAAAATATTGGGGCAAGGTGCAGGATTGGTTCACGTCAATCTTGCAGTGGCGCGGCGTGGATGAATTGATCGCGGACGAAGCGAGCGTGCTGCCCGGCATGGACGAGCTGGCGAGCTTGCTGCAAATCGTGTATCTGGCAGAGACCAACCAGTACGATGTGATCATTGTCGACTGCGCGCCGACGGGCGAGACGCTGCGACTGCTTTCATTGCCGGAAGTCGCCAAGTGGTATCTCAATCACGTGTTCCCCATCGAACGCGCCGCGGTAAAATTGGCGAGTCCGTTTTTACGCAGCATCACCGATTTGCCCATCCCCGATGACGCGGTTTTCGCCACCATCAAAGATTTGATTTTGCAACTCGACCGCATGCACCAATTGCTTTCGGATACAAAAAAATCATCGGTGCGTCTGGTGCTGAATCCAGAAAAGATGGTGATCAAAGAAGCGCAGCGCACCTTCACCTACATCAACCTATTCGGCTTTTCATGCGATCTGGTGATTTCAAATCGCGTGCTGCCGGACACCGTCACCGACGAGTACTTTAGCGCGCTGAAAGATTCGCAACAGCGTTACGCTCGGCTGATTGATGAGGCATTCTCTCCCGTGCCAATTTTCCAAGTTCCCTTCTTCGAGCAAGAGGTTGTGGGCATCGATATGTTGCGGCGTATGGCGCAGGCGACTTACGGCGAGCAAGACCCCTCAAAAATTTTCTATTCCGGCAGTCCCCAAGAAATCGAAAAGGACCAGGATGGGGGGTACACGCTCAAGATGAAATTGCCATTCACGGAGAAATCAAATGTCAAGCTGGCGCGCGCCGGCGACGAGTTGGCGATCAGCATTGGGAATTTTCGCCGTAACTTGATTCTGCCACGCGCGCTCGCGACCTTGAATGTGGAAAAGGCGCGCTTTGAATCCAACAATCTGCTGCTGAAATTCGGCGACGGCGCGAAATTAACCTAGGTTTTATTCGACAAAAGAACCGATTTCGGTTATAAGTAGCCGATGACCTCCGCTCGCAATCCCGCCGATGTCTGGCGCATGTATATGAGCGATTACAACGAGGGGTTGGGACTGGTCTATGAGCGGATTGTTCTCAACGATTTCCTCGAAGGATTGCTGGATCGTTACCGGGTCGGCTCGGTGCTCGAAGCTCCGATCTTTGGCATGGCGGGCGTGAGCGGCATCAACTCGGTCAAGCTGGCGCAGCGCGGCGCAGAGGTAACCTTGATCGACAATGATGCGGAACGACTCGCGCAGGTGCGCCGTGTGTGGGATGAATTAAAGCTGCGCGCCCGTTTTCTGAACCTTAACGATTTTTCACAACTCCCGTTCGACAACAAGACTTTTGATCTCGCGTGGAATTGGGCAGCGCTGTGGTACTTGCGCGACGCCGAGCCATTGATTCGCGAATTGGTGCGTGTCTCGCGCGATCTCGTTTTCATCGCGATGCCGAATCGCCTGCAAGCCGGCTATCTCTTGCGCAAGTTTGTGCTCGAACGCGAATTCGTCCGCTATGTCGACGAGCGCTGGGCGAATATCCGTCGCGTGAAAAATATTTTGCAAGCGGCAGGCGCGAAAATTATTGGTGAGGGTGTACTCGATGTGCCGCCGTGGCCCGATACGGTGATGCCTGCGGCAGACGTGCTCAAGCGTCTCGGCATTCGCTCGAAAAAACTCGAATCGCGATTCGCGGGCGAGGGTTGGAATTGGAGCACGATGGATTATTATCTCGGTCGTCGCCCCGAGTTAAAAGCGCAGATGGATCGTTATGCTTTTCTCGAACGCGCGCCGGTGCCATGGCAGATTAAAAGTATTTGGGCACATCACCGTTACGTGGTCGCGCGGGTGTCTGGTTAGCTGCCCTTTGCAAACGTACTGCTGGTGCCAACGCTCGACCTGAAACCTCCAGCGCGCGTCGAATTACTCCCTGACGCGCCTTCAATCTCAATTATCATCCCCGCATTCAACGAAGAAGAGGGTCTGCCGGACGTGCTCGCGCATCTACAAGAATGGCAGCGGCGAGGCGCAGAAGTCATTGTCGTCGACGATGGCTCAATCGACGGAACGGCTCAAGTCGCGCGGCGCGCGGGGGTGCGCGTCATTGAACGTCGGATAAATCGCGGCTACGGCGCGGCATTGAAAGCGGGGGTGCGCGAAGCGCGCGGTGAAATTATCGTGACCCTCGACTCGGACGGACAACATAATCCCGACGACATCGAGCGCTTGCTGGCGGAATTGCGCGACAGTGATATGGTAGTTGGGATGCGCGGCAAGGGTTCACACGCGCCCAGTTTGCGCAAGCCCGGCAAGTGGGTTCTGACACAAGTTGCGAATTATCTCGCGCAGACCGATATACCCGATCTGAATTCGGGCTTTCGCGCGATTCGCGCCGACACGCTGAAACGTTTTTTGCATATTCTGCCGAACGGCTTTTCGTTCTCGACTACGCTCACCCTCGCGCTTTTCAAAGAGGGGTATAATGTGGCGTACGTGCCGATTACGACTGCGCCGCGCGTAGGCAAGAGCACGGTCAAGCCGCTGCGCGATGGATTCAACACGATCCTGCTAATTATCCGCACCATCGCCTTATTCGATCCGCTGAAAGTTTTCGTGCCCGCGAGCACGTCGTTGTTGTTGATTGGCATCGCGTACTGGATTCTCGACAGCGTTTTATTGCACCGTCTCAACATTCCTTCGGGCGCGGTCATCCTGTTCATTTCGGCAGTCATCGTATTTATGTTCGGTATTCTCGCCGATCAGGTCAGCGCGATTCGTCGCGAGAAAAACGAATAATATATCGCCTAGCGCGGGTCGCTTATCGCTAAACACTTTTAGCTTCAGGCGATTCGCGATAGGCTACAAGCGAGTGTCCAATGGCTCTCTCCACGTATACCAATATCGCCCGATCGGTAATCGACAACAAACTCGGACGCGTTGAACTGCCGAGCATGGTCACATTCATCGTGACGTGGCGCTGCAACTTGCGCTGCTTTATGTGCGATGTGTGGAAAAAAACCGATCACGACGATATGACGCCCGACGAAGCGCAGGCGATTTTCAAACAAATGCCCAAGCTAGACACGCTGCGCCTCACGGGCGGCGAAACTTTTCTCCGTCGCGATTTCCAGGAACTGGTGGAAAAAATTCTCGCCGTCAGCGATCCCACCGTGATTCACATTACGACCGCAGGCGTGATGTACGAGCGCATCATCGAATTCGTCAAGGCGGTTGGCTCGCCCAAGCTGCATTTGAAAATGTCGATTGATGCGGTGGGGGATCGCCACGACGAGATTCGCGGCTATCGTGGTCTCTATAACAAATCAATGCGCACATTGAAAACACTCGCGGAGATGCGCAAGGATTACGGATTTTATCTTGGCGTGAATCAAACGCTCACCGACAAAAATTGGGATCACATCGCGCCCCTGCGCGAGACGATGGCGGAGCTCGACATCAACGTGCATTACGCGATTGCGACCGA
>JBBSHK010000032.1:0-12539 GCA_038253185.1 Anaerolineae bacterium
CAACTTATTCGCGTTTTCAACTGTCATTTCGAGGAGCGCAGTCTGCGACGAGAAATCTCAGCGTGAGGCGCATCGAGATTTCTCACTTTGTTCGAAATGACAAAAAGAGTTGCACATTGGGTATTCGTTTTGTCCTAACGCATCATCTGAAAAAGGTACCATTATGACAGAATGACAGACGAGCCTTCGACTTGAGTCGAACGACAAGCGTACAAGTTAAACCCTCTGTAACTCTAATGATTTAGTATGATGTCTTGCCGCTGAATTTCAAATTTGACGAATGCGCAACTAATCACACTTCCGCGATCCGTTCCCAGCCGCCGGCATAACTCGTCACGAGTGCCAGCTCATCCACTTCAATCTCGGTTGAGTAGCTGCTGTTCACGTTCTCATAGCGATAACGATTTTCGGTGAGCCGCGTATAACGTTGTCGCACGCGTCCGACTCGCAGATCGGGAAAGGTGATCATCGCCGCGGCGATTTCTGCACCGTCGCCCACGGCGAGTTGCAAACGACGAATGGGCAGAGTATTGGTGCAAGGCGTGATGCCGAGATCGACGTCGCGGCACCCGCGCAAATCTTGCGCCTCCGCGCCATTCACATACCAACGTTGTTCCTCGTCTGCACTGATGAATAACTCGCGCTTCGCGCCGCCCAACCACAAATGCAATTCGAGCGAGCGCGTTGCCCATCGCGGCTCACAGCGAATATCATATCGAACGCGCGTGGGATGGCTGGCGAGGACCGTAATCACACTTCCGTCCAAGTGCCACCCGTTTTCGGTACTGAGGAGATTGCAGTATTCGATGCCCGGCTGGTCGAGCCGCCGCCAGACCAGCACGCGTTCCAGTCGCTCGGAATCTCGGTTGACCGCTGCTCCATGCTCCAACATCTCTGGCAACTCCCTATCTCGCCTTCACCCCTTTACCCTTCAGCATTGTTCATTGCCCATTGCTATTGTCCATTGTTTTACATTCCCTTGACAAGTCCGCCCGGTTGACAGGTGCGACAAAAATTGGTGACGCGCTGGTTCGCGCCGACGAGCGAAATCGTCGAGCCGCAGCGCGGACAATTTTCGCCGGTCTTCATATGCACTGACATAAAATCGCGCGGTTTGGTCTCAATCGCCTCGCCCATTTCGACCCGCACCTGTTGGATGGCTGCGAGCAGCGTCGTCCGGGTTGCATTGTACAAATTCTCAATTTCCTCCGCGCTCAATTGTGTCCGCTTGCGATAGGGATGAATCCGCGCCGCCCACAAGATTTCGTCCGCGTACGCGTTGCCGATCCCCGCGACAAAATCACCGCGCGTCAGAATGCCTTTGATCTCGCCGCGATACGCGCGCAGTCGCCGGCGAAATTCGTCGAGCGAAATTTCGAGCGGCTCCGGTCCGAGCGTGGCATAGTCAGGCACCTGCGCGAGAGTGTGCGCTAAATAAATTTGTCCCATCGTCTTATCGTCGAGATAACGCAGCTCCTGTCCATTCGAGAGGGAAAAGACGACGTGGATTTTTGAATGCAGCGATTGGCGCGCGGTGAGCGGTTTGGCTTTCTCGCGCGCCAGTTGCAGGCGTCCGGTGAGCTTGGGATTGATCACGAGGTACAGCGGAGCCGATTCGTCGCGCGCGTAGGCGGGGTTCAACGAAAAGACGAGAAATTTACCGCGACGCGCGATGTCGGTAAATCTCGCGCCGGTGAGCGTGCGCGCGAAATCGCTGAAGGTCAGATCGCGCACGACAATCGCGCCACCTTTCGGCGCAACCGCAACCGATTCGATGCTCTGACCGACGATGCGGCGCTGCAAGACTTCTTTGACAACTTCGAGTTCGGGCAGTTCAGGCATAAATTTATTGGTCCACGAAGCTCACCAAGTGACACGAATCCGCGATGTTGCTAAATTATAAACGAGGAATATTATTTCTCCATGTTAAAATGCTTTTGGATCGTCATTTGGCAAGCGAGTATCGCGTGTGCCGGACATTTTTTCCATCTATGATAAAATGAGCGCCGACCATGACTCCGTCACAACGGCAGTGGATCGTACGGCTCGCCGTGCTGGACGTGCTCGTTCTACTTGGACTCGCGCTCGCGCTGGTGTTGGAGCGCGACCTGCTGCACCAACTGCTCCTCAATTGGACCGGCGAAGAAGAAACCACCTATCAGTTCCGCGCGCTCGGCGTATTGGCGTCCGCGCTGTTTCAACCTTCACACGAGACCGCTGATTTCGCGCCGCTGCCTTACACCGATTTGCCCCCGTTCGGCGTGAATACTTTTCTCGAACAGGAAGTGGAAGAATCCAAAGTGCGCGCGAGCATGCAACTCATTCACGACGCGGGCTTTCATTTTATTCGCCAAGAATTCCCGTGGGAAGATATCGAGCAGCCGGGCAAGGGACAATATCAGGACACCAAATTCAATCATTCCACCTGGGACAAGTACGACCGCATCGTCGCGCTGGCGAACGAGTACGGCATCGAAATCATCGCGCGACTCGATCATCCACCAGACTGGACGCGGCACGACGCGCACGCGCGCGGAAATTTTGCGCCGCCGGACAATTACAATGACTATGGCGATTTCGTCGCGACTTTCGTGGCGCGCTATCGCGGCAAAATAAAATATTATCAGTTGTGGAACGAGCCGAATATTTATCCGGAATGGGGCGAGCAGCCCGTGAGCGCGGTGGATTATGCGCGGCTGTTAAAAATCGGTTACGCCAGAGTAAAAGCAGCAGACCCGAACGCGGTGGTATTGAGCGCAGGTCTCGCGCAAACAAAAGAAAACAGTCCGCGCAATCTGAGCGATCTGATTTTTTTGCAGCAGATGTACGCTGCCGGCGCACGCGACAGCTTTGACATTCTCGCGGTGCAGGATTACGGTTTATTCACCGGCCCCGGTGATCGGCGGCTTGATCCCGAGCGCATCAATTTCTCGCGTCCGATTTTGATTCGTGAGATTATGGTCAAGAACGGCGATGCCAACAAACCGATCTGGGCAATGGAGGTCGGCTGGAATGCGCTGCCGCAAAATTTCGCCGACGCGCCGTACGGTCGCGTGAGTGAAACGCAGCAGGCGCGTTATGCGGTGGAAGCGTACCGCCGCGCGCAAGATGAATGGTCGTGGATGGGTCCGATGATGTATTGGTTCTTCAAGCGCGCCGACGAGCACGAAACGAATCAGCCGTTTTATTATTTTCGGTTATTCGATCCTGACTTTACGCTGCACCCTGCATACGCCGCGCTGAAAGAGTACATTGCGAGCGCGAATTTTATCGGCAACGGTTTTCATCAGGAGAATCATTGGGCGCTGCAATATCAAGGCGGCTGGATTGCAAAAACGGACGAGCGCGCGGCGGCGAACAGTTACAAGATTGGACAGAGTGGCGATGAACTCCGTTTCACGTTTCACGGTACCGATCTCGAACTCGCGCTGGTGCCAAATCCGTACAGCGGTGTGATTGACGTGAGTGTTGACGATGAAACCCCGCACGCAGTGGATTTACGCGCGACCGATTCCGAATCCCAAGCGCGTGTGGTGCTCGCGCACGGGCTGATGGATGGTGAGCATCACGCGGAGATTCAAGTCACGCGCGGGGAATTATTACTCGACGGCGTGATCGTGCGGCGCACGAACGAATGGTTGAGGCAGATGCTCGGCTGGATTATTTCCGGCGCGTTATTAACCCACGCAGGATTGACGATCCGAAAACGCGCGCAACCTCTCCCCCTTAACAAGGGGGAGATTAGAGAGGGGGTTCTCTCGTGAGCGACGCGGCACAGCCTCCTCTCACGCGCCTTACGCGGTCCTATGAAACGCGCGAGCAAAACGCGCGCTGGCTGACGCGCGGCGGTTTGCTGTGGTTGCTGCTCGCGGTCGCGGCGGGCTTTGCGCTGCGCGTGAATCGGCTCGCCGCGCAGAGTTTGTGGAACGACGAAGGCACGTCCATCGCGCTCGCGCGCTTGAGTCTCTCGGCAATCGCGAACGGCGCGGCGCACGATATTCATCCGCCGCTCTATTATTTTCTGCTGCATTTTTGGATGAACTTCGCTGCCGATCCTTCGCCAGGCTCAGGAGAATTCGTGGTACGGTTTTTGTCGGTCATCGCGGGAGTGCTGCTGATCGTGATGACCTTCCGCATCGCGCGCGAATTTTTCGATCAAGAGGTCGCGCTGATCGCCGCGTTTCTGTCCGCCCTTTCCGCGTTCCAGTTATATTACTCGCAAGAGACACGGATGTACATTCTGGTCGCGTTGTGGAGCGCGCTGTCAGTATTGATGCTCGCATGGATGTTCAAGCCGCCACAGACTGATGCGCCTCCGTCGCCCGCGCGCATCGGTGGTAGAACAGTGGCGTGGCTGTTATATATCCTTTTTACGACTGCCGCACTGTACACGCACTATTTCGCTTTCACGCTAATCATTTTTGAAAATCTCGCATTCGTCGTGTGGCTGCTATGGGCGTGGCGCGCTCGGCGGCACGGATTGGGACATTCGCTCGCGTTCTGGCTCGCGGCGCAAGTGATCGTTGCGCTGGCGTTTTTGCCGTGGCTGGCGTTCGCGGGAAATCAGTTAACGAGTTGGCCCGCGATCAGCGAGCCGCTGTCATTGGGCGATGTGATCTCACATGTGTTGAGCGCGTTTATTTTTGTGAACGATGCCGCCATCGACACACAGTTCTTGATCGTCATCGGTTACGCGATTTTTTTTATCGCGGGGTTGCTGCCTTCACTCGATTTATACAAGCAGAGCATCTGGGGCATCATTCTCAATCTTTTGTGGGGAGTCGTACCACTCGCGGCGATGTATGTCATCTCGCTGCAGCGTCCCGCCTACAATCCAAAATTTTTGCTGCTCGCTACACCGGGCTTTTTTATTCTGGTCGCGCGCGGATTATCCATTCTCTATCCGGGATTTTTTCTGCGCGCGCGCGTGGCTCATTATGATGTCAAGCGCAGCCCGTTGATGAGTTCACTACTCGCGTGGCGACCATTGCTGACGGTTGGAATTGTCGCGGCGGGCGCATTGCTCGCGCTGCGCGGCGTGTATGACGATCCGCGTTTGCAGCGCGACGACTATCGCGGCGTCGCGCGCTATATCAACGCGGTCGCGACGCAAGCGGACGCGGTGCTCGTCGACGCGCCGGGTCAGCTCGATGTGTTTCGCTATTATTATCGCGGCGCGGCGGAACTGGTCGCGCTGCCGCTCGGTCGTCCGCTGCAAAAAGACACCACGCGTGCCGCGCTCGAGCAGCTCGTACTGCAACATCAAAATTTGTTCGCGGTGTTTTGGGCGACGGAACAAGCCGACCCGGAAAATTTTATCGAAAAATATCTGAGCGCGACCGCATTCAAAGCCAAAGACGAATGGCATGGCAATTTGCGACTTGCCGAGTACGCGCTGCCGGATGTGTCTCAAGTGTTTGATGGTGGCGTAAGATTTGGAAGCGCGATTGAGCTGCATCAATTCGGCATCGGCAATCGCGCGATTCACGCCGGACAGATTCTGCCGCTGTCATTGGAGTGGTATGCCATCCAGCCGCCCGCTGCCAATTACAAAATTTTTGTGCATCTGCTCGACGGCAAAAATCAGATCGTCGGTCAGTCCGATGCCGAGCCGCTCGGCGGATTTCATCCGACGAGCGATTGGCACGCCGGCGAATTGGTGCGCGATAAAGTGGGCTTGTTGATTTATCCCGGCACGCCGCCCGGCGATTACACGCTGGAGATCGGACTGTATCGCGCCGACGACGGCGCGCGCTTGCGCGTCAAGGACGGTCAAGATCATCTGGTGCTCGGAACGTTGGGGGTGGAAAAAGTAATTGCCTCGCGCGACGCGCTGCCGCTCTCGCATTCGCTGAATGCGGAACTGGGTGCGCTGACTTTGCTCGGTTATAATCTGCCGCGCGCCCAAGTTAAACACGGCGACGCGCTCTCACTGGAACTGTATTGGCAGGCGCGCGAGCAACCAAGTCAAGCCGTGGATTTGGGCGGCGCGGTGCAATTGATCGATTCGGGTGGTAGAGTCATCGCGCAAGAGCGCGCGTTCGCGCTCTATCCCACGTCGCGCTGGGAGACGGGAGAGATTGTGCGCGAGGTATACCGTCTCGCGATCCCGGCGAACGCTTCTCAGGGACAATACACGGTACTGGTGGTGAGCGGCGCGCGTTCGGCAGAGTTGACTCGCTTGGAGATTCAATAAATATTTTCGAGGAACAAAAATTCAGACGGAGTACAAAATTGCTCTTAACGCTTCAACCTTCGACGCTCAACTTTTAACTTGTAACTTCTGATGTACATCGGACCCAAGCCACGCCAGTCCTCCTGGCTGCGGAGCTGCCTGCTCTTTTTGATCATCCTCGTCGTCGGAACGTACGGCGTCGTTTTGATCCTGGCGATTCGCGGCGTGTATGTCGCGCCCGCGGCTTTTCTGCCGGCAAAATTGCAGCCCACGCCAACAGTCACGCCAACGCCCACCGAACCCGCGCCGAATCATATGGCGCGTGCCGATACCGCTTTTACCAACGGCGCGGTGGACGAGGCGATCCGCGAGTACGAAGCGGTGGTGCAATTGCAACCGAACAATGATGTGGCGCACGCGCGGCTCGCGCGGATGTTAATCATCCGCCGTCGCTTTGACGATGCCGAGGCGCACGCGCAGCGCGCGATAGAGATCAAGGACAATAGTGCTTACAATCACGCGGTGCTCGCGCTCGCGCTCGATTGGAAAAATATTTACGACGATGCGCTGGCGGAAGCGTTGCGCGCGGTGCAGCTCGACGAAAATAATATTTACGCGCAGGCATGGCTTGCGGAAATTTACGCGGATGTGGGACGACCCGACAAGGCTTTGCCCGCCGCGCAAAAAGCGATCGAGCTCGACAGCACGAATTTCGAAGCGCACCGCGATCTCGGTTACGTTTATGAAGCGAGCGGCAAGTACGACGACGCGGTGAAAGAATATCAACGCGCGATCCAGCTGGCGCCGAATTATGGGTTCTTGTACGTGAGCGTCGCGCGCAATTATCGCGCCAAGCAGGATTTCAAGAGTGGCATCGCGCTGTTGCAGCAGGCGATCAAGGTGGATCCCAAATCGGCGGATGTGTACGACGAGTTGGGCTGGACGTACTATTTCACGCAGGACTATGAAGCGGCGGTCGCGCATTTGAAAAAAGCAGCGGAGTTGGATCCGTATTTCGCCGCGCCGCAAGGACATCTCGGCACGATTTATTTTGTTTTGCAAAATTGGGAGAACGCGGTACCGCGTTTGGAAAAAGCGATTTCGCTCGGCGGAGAACGGTTGGAATATTTTTATGAACTAGGGCTGGCGTACGTTAATCTGGACAATTGCCCGAAAGGGAAGGAGTGGCTCGACAAGGCGAAATCGGTGAATGAGAGTGACGGCGCAGTGCAAGCCGCGCAGCAATATTACAATGATCACTGCCTTGGCGCGCCGCCGACCGCGACCGCGGTACCGCGCATTGCGCGCACGCCGACGCCGACGCATAAACGACCGTAGCCAACGGATGCTGCGCGCAACAGATAAACGGGTTAGGAGATTTGCATCCGTTTATCCGTTCAGCATCTGTTGACTTATCCGTTGACTATTCGTTGTCGCGCTTGACAACCTCGAATTTTGTGGTATATTATAGACGGTTAGCACTCTCACTCGTTGAGTGCTAACCGCTTCCCATTTGTTAAGGCATAAATTTTTATAGAAAGGAGTTCCAAATGGCGGACAATAACAACATGAACTTGCGACCACTCGCTGACCGCGTGATCGTCGAGCCGCTCGATCGTGAAGAGACGACCTCCGGCGGTATCCTCCTGCCCGAAACAGCAAAGGAGAAACCGCAAGAAGGTCTCGTGCTCGCGGCGGGTCCCGGTCGCTGGGACGAAGAGGGCAAGAAACGCGTCCCGCTCGAAGTTTCGGTGAACGACCGCGTCGTCTTTGCGAAATACAGCGGCACCGAAATCAAAGTCGCCGACAAGAAATTGTTGATCCTGGGCGAAAAAGATATTCTCGCCGTGATTGATAACGGCAAGAAGTAAACGTGAGTCCCCAAAGCGATAGCGGAGTGGGATGCACAATGCACAATGCATAATGGCTAGTAACTAACGACTAATAACTAAGGACTAACTAGGAGGCGAACATGCCAGCGAAACAACTCAGCTTTTCTGAAGATGCGCGCCGACATCTAAAACTCGGCGTCGATCAATTGGCAGAAGCGGTCAAGACCACGCTCGGTCCAAAAGGTCGCAACGTCGCGCTCGATAAAAAATTCGGCGCGCCGACGGTGACCCACGACGGTGTCACGGTCGCAAAAGAAATCGAACTCGAAAATCCGTACGAGAATATGGGCGCGCAGCTTTTGAAAGAAGCGTCCACCAAGACCAACGACGTCGCCGGCGACGGCACCACCACTTCGGTCGTGCTCGCGCAGACGATTGTGGACGAAGGTCTGCGCGTCGTGAGCGCGGGCGCGAACCCGATGCTCTTGAAGCGCGGGATCGAACAGGGTACCGCGCGCGTAGTCGAATCGATCAAGGCGCTTGCCAAGCCCGTCGCGGGCAACGACGATGTCGCGCACGTCGCGACCATTTCGGGTGGCGATCCGGAAATTGGTCGGCTACTCGCCGAAGTGATGGACAAGGTGGGTAAGGACGGCGTCATCACGGTCGAAGAATCCAAGACCGGTCTCGCCTTTGAGACCGAATTCGTCGAAGGGATGCAGATCGATCGCGGCTACATCACTCCGTACTTTGTCTCGAACCCCGAGCGTATGGAAGCGGTGCTCGAAGACTCCTACATTCTAATCACCGATAAGAAAATTTCCGCGCACACGGACATTGTTCCGCTGCTCGAGAAAATGGTACAGACCGGCAAGCGCGAGATGGTCATCGTCGCGGAAGATGTAGATGGTGAAGCCCTGGCGACGTTGGTGTTGAATAAACTGCGCGGTCTCTTGAATGTGATCGCGGTCAAAGCTCCCGGCTTTGGCGACCGCCGCAAAGAAATGTTGCGCGATATCGCGATTCTCACCGGTGGTAATGTCATCACCGAAGAGATGGGACGCAAGCTCGAGACCACGAACATCAGCGACCTCGGTCAAGCCCGTCGCGTGATCGTCACCAAAGACGACACAACCTTCATCGAAGGCAAAGGCAAGGATAAGGACATCAAGGGTCGCATCAACGAGATCAAGGCGCAGATTGAGAAATCAACCAGCGATTACGACAAGGAAAAACTGCAAGAGCGCCTCGCGAAGCTCGCGGGCGGCGTGGCAGTGATCCGCGTCGGCGCGGCGACCGAGACCGAATTGAAAGAGAAGAAGCACCGCATGGAAGACGCGCTGAGCGCCACGCGCGCCGCGGTGGAAGAGGGCATCGTGCCCGGTGGTGGTGTGGCGTTGTTGAACGCGGCACCGTCGCTCGACGAATTCTTGAAGGGCGACAATGCGCTGCAGGGCGACATCAAGACCGGCGTTCAGATCTTGCGACGCGCGCTTGAAGAGCCGCTCCGCCAGCTCGCCGAGAACGCGGGGGAGGATGGCGCGGTAGTGGTGCAAGAAGTGCGCCGCCTGCAGAAAGAGCAGAACAATCCGAACATCGGATTCAATGTTCTCGCCGAAGAGTATGGCGATATGATGGCGTGGGGGATTGCCGATCCCGCGAAGGTGACGCGCAGCGCGTTGCAGAACGCGGCGTCGATCGCGGCGATGATTCTCACGACCGAAGCGTTGGTGACCGATATGCCTGAGAAGGAAAAGGCGATGGCGGCTCCGCCGATGCCCGATTACTAGACGGACGAGTCGGTATGACGTAAACAGGAAGACAAGGAAACAAGAAACCGCTCCTCAATCTCGAGGAGCGGTTTCTTGCTTTGGAGTACACCATACGTGGACAGTCCGGCTTCATATCTATTGACCCGTCGTGAAGCTCGCGCAGGCAACACCGCGTTGATGCACGACGTATACTTGCCACTGCATATTTGGTTCATCAAGTGGCAACGAATCATCCACGGTGAATACTCCGTCGGAATCCGTTTTGATATCGAAGAACTCGGTCCGCTCGCCTTGGCTTTGGCCATGACCTTCCACCACGATATACAATTTTTCCTTTGGTGCGAATCCCATTCCCTCCACTTGAATGCTTTGAAAGAAACTGGATCGTTTTTCGGACCGTGCGCCGGGTACTATCTGAATTGAGATGTCAGATAGATTCCGCGTACAAACGATCGGTGTAGGTGATGGCCCGGGCGGCACTATTGTTGGCTGGACGACCAATTGGATTGTCGGCGAGTCCATGGACTTGGATGAGGCAGCAGGGACTGCGTAGATGTCAACAACATATATCGTCAACATTAAGAAAGCGAGGAACAGGGTTATCAATCGCCAACCTTTCATTTCTCTCCTTAATAGATGACATCTTGAGTATTCGTCACTGACATGCCGAATCAGTTGTATAGATGGACTTGGTCGTTACCAGACGACCTCACTATGCATACTCCCATTTACTGTGCCACTCGAGTTCCTATAATTACTGTCAAGATCCGTCGCTAGATAATCTCCCAACTGAACCTGAGATGTTAGTGTTACCCAACTGTTCGTTACATCCCAGAGATAATGCCAAGTTTCGTTACCACCATTATACCACCCCGGCACCACACTTCCTCCAGCCGTGTAGGTTCGGTGAACGCTACTACAGTCAAGTCCCTTAAAAACCCAAGTCACATTGCCACTCGTTATGGACCAAGTGCTATCCGTTCGAGTCCACCAGGTTTCAGTCTTGTAGTTCCAATAGGCGTAGACGTAGTGAGTTGGGTCGCTCCATCTATACCAATAAAAATAATTCTTGAGGTATTGGCTTACTACACCTGCACTGGTCTGCGTCGTTCTGCTCGTTGATTGCAGGAAGGTACATGACGACGAAGCCAGAAGATTTGTTGGTTTTTTTGGATTTGGGTCTTGGCGCGTTATGTCTGTAATTGTGTAAACCTTGCCCGAACGATCGCGCACAATTCTCACGCTTCTCCCTACAATTGGCCAATCCGCGTCAATCGAGCGTGTGGTAGGCGCCTCTATACGCGCGATTGCAGCTTCCGATCCTGGTGTGGACCCGCCAGATGGAACTGCTCCAGAGCATGAATGCGGCAACGTTGGCAGTTCCGAACTGGCTGATACTGGCGTGACATTCCAAGCAGCTATGAAAATTCCAGCCAAAAGTACAATCGCCAGTAGGAAGATGCGCAATGCAATCCGTTGATGGTTTTTCATTTTAGCCCTCCAAAATTTGAAATACTCATCGCGCTCCGCGACGGCATCTCCCTTTATACACCGCCGTATCGAAAAAAAAAAATAGTACCGTAGTACTATCCCGGCGAAAGTGACGCGCAGCGCGTTGCACCTGACGGCGCGGCATCGATCACGGCGATGATGCGCCTCACCAGACGAGGCGTTCACGACTGAAGCGTTGGTGACCGACATGCCCGAGAAGGAAAAGGCGATGGCGGCTCCGCCGATGCCGGATTACTAAATCGGGGAAATCGGTGTCAGTTACGATGTAAGCAGAAACCGCCTCTCCTTGGAGAGGCGGTTTTATTTTTGGATGTATAATGAAGCTATGCGTTGTTCAACGTGAGGAATTACAAATGTCTCAAAAAATTGAAATTGAACTATCCGATAGCTTGCTCGAACAACTTGAACCGTATCGAGCTCTACTCCGCGATTTTATCTTGTTGGGATTTCACGAATTCAAATTACAGGAGGCGCTGCGGCTCTATCAATTGGGTGAAGTTTCTTTGGGCTATGCGGCGGAGACAGTTGGCGTGTCCAAGCGCGAACTTGTTCAGTACGCCAAGTCGAGAGGCATCGAACCAGGTTGGGATGAGGAGATATTGGCAGAGGAACTGGCGTGAAGGTCGTCAGTGATTCAGGTCCGCTCATTGCACTCGGCAAGCTGGGGCTGACCGGATTGCTCCGTCAACTCTATGAGCGTGTCCTGATTCCTTCGGCTGTTTTTGAAGAAGCAGTTACGCGTGGATTGGAACGCGGTGAACCGGATGCTCTCGCGACACAGTTGGCGATCGTACGAGGAGAGATTCAAGTTATTTCCCTGAGTGACGAAGATTTGCTGGAAGAGTTCCAGCGGCTAAAATTGGATTCGGGAGAAAGGCAGGCAATCTTTTTAGCTCATCGGGAAAAAGCGGATTGGTTGGTTATAGATGAAAAACTCGCGCGACGGTTTGCGCGGACGTGGCACATCGTAGTCAAAGGCACACTTGGAGTTCTCATCGAAGCGTATCGTAAAAACTTGTTAACTCAGACAGAATTGACTACAGTGTTGCGTGTATTGGATGAGCGAAACGATATCTGGCTTGACCGTGTATTGCTCCGACAGGTTGAGGCACAGATTTTGTTGAACTCGTCGTCGTAAAGGGGGCGATGATTCTCGTCAGATTACGCTGAGTCCACGACTGAAGCGTTGGTGACCGATATGCCCGAGAAGGAAAAGGCGATGGCGGCTCCGCCGATGCCCGATTACTA
>JBBSHK010000033.1:0-12497 GCA_038253185.1 Anaerolineae bacterium
AAGCCGCCGCGAATCCTTCCAGCGCGATTTTTTCCACGATTCAAGGCAATGTTTCTGAATGACGTTGTCGCGCGTTCGTACTCCCTCCTCTCTCCTCCGTCTTTTTTTCGCGCGTCGATTTTATTTCAAATCTTCGTTATAGAGGATTGAAGGACGGAACTCATATGGCGACCGAACTCATTTTGATTCGACACGGACACGCGGTGCGCATCAACGGCGATTATGTGCACGCGCCGCTGACGAGCACCGGCGAGCGACAAGCCGCGCTCACCGGCGAATTCTTGTGCCGCGATGACCAGCACTTTGACGGGTTCTATTGCAGCCCGCTGCGCCGCACGAAGGAAACGGCTGCGATCATTGGCTCGAAAATTACGCAGGTGCCGACGGTGCGCAACGGCATTCAGGAATTGGAAGGGACGGAAGTGCCTCAACTGGTCTTGTTTGAATTCCTTTCCCACACTGGATTTTTTGGGCACTATCTTTACGATCATATTGGCAAGCAACTGACGTGGCCCATCATTGGGCGCGTCTCGACGGTCCTGACCGATCTCGTTCCCAAGTACGACGGCAAACGCCTAGCCGTTGTGACGCACAGTGGCGTAATCTCTTCGGTCCTCTCCTGGTACTTTCCCGGCAAGCGACGCCGCTGGTGGATGTACACGGTCGACAATTGTTCCTTGACGCGCTTGCGCGTTGACGGCACCAAAGCCGAAGTGATCGTCGTGAACGATACCAACCATCTCTCGGCGGAAGATACGACGTCACAGCCGCCTGCCGGCACGGTGCAGATCACTAAGAACGCAGAGACGACGGTCGAGAAAGCGATTCCCGCCGCGGCTGCCGCGCCCGCTAAATCCAACTAACCGTGTTATAATTTTTGCGAATTGATCATCATGTCACGTGAGACGCTTTCGCTTCTGCGCGATATTTCTGCAATCTTGATCTGCTTTGAATGTGCGTTGTTCGTGGCGGCGCCGGGCGTGTTGCTTTTTTTCGCGCGAAAATATTTACGAAAAGGGAGGCGCTGGCTGCACGTGCCGCTCTTGCGAATTCAGGTCCTGGTGTTGCGTGTAGAGAATGTTACGATCAAGGCGTCGAACGCAGTCGCGGGCGTTCCGATCAAAATTCAAACCGCCACCGCGCGTGTGCGCGGGACCGCCAAAGCGCTCGTCACAAATAAATAATCTTGAACGCACGCGCGACTCGCGCGGAGGAGAGTGGAAATAGTGGAGCGATTGAATCTCGGAGGGCTGCAATCACGCTTTGAAGAATTGCGTACCAGTCCGGCGTTCCCCGCCATTGTCGCCGCGTTCGCCGGCGGACTGGTGGGCGGAATAATGGCGGCGCGCCTCGGCACCAAAACGCGCGTGATCGAGCGGATGAGCGAGGCAAAGCCGGAGCCGCGCAGGCAGACGGTGCTGCTAGGGTTCACCCCGCGCGAGATGCTCGAATTGATCACGGTGACCGGCGGTCTGATGACGCAGCTCAAAGCGTGGCGCGACGAAACGAAATCCAAGCAAGTGGTCGAGGACCAGACCGGCGTTGATCTGGGTTCGTGATCGGGCGCAATGAATGAGTTCCTTCTGCGTCGAGACTTGCAACAATCTTGTCGATCGCGGGAGTAATGCGAACGGTCGTTGTCACAATCGAGGGGCATGATTCGATCCCAAGCTGATTGACGCGCGATGGCAAACGAGTATACTCTGTCACGCATTCGCTTGGTAAATATCCGTAGCAGATCAGTCAGACAGGGCAATTGCATTCAGGATCTGAATCCGGCGATTGCCTTGTTTGTTTATTGGTAGAGTCGTAACTATGGAGCAATTTCCGAAACGAGGCGCGGACGATCCCGGCTCCTTGCAACTGACGCTTGACCGTTACGAGCGCGCGCATATTCCTTCCAGTGCGCCGCCGAAACAGGACCCCAAAAAGCGCGTCTTTAATTTTAACGAAGTGTTCCTCGGCTACGACGAAGAGCAAGCGGTCGTGGAAGCCGCGCGCTGCATTCATTGTCCCTCGCCCGAGCCGTGCATCCTCGGCTGCCCCTTGCACAATGACATTCCGACCGCGATGCTGATGATCGAGCAAGGAAATTATATTGACGCGGCAAATGTTTTTCGCGCGACCTCCGACTTGCCGGAAGTGTGCGGCAGAATATGTCCACAAGAAGTTTTGTGCGAGGGTTCGTGCACGATTGCCGGCGCTGACCGCGCGGTCAACATTGGCAAGCTCGAAGCATTTTGCACCGATTGGCAGCGACGCACCGAGGGCTTTCCCAATTACATCATCGCGCCGTCGAGCGGTCGGCGCGTCGCGGTGGTCGGCAGCGGACCCGCGGGCATGGCGGTCGCGGAAGAATTGATGCGCAACGGTCACGAGGTCGTCGTGTACGAAGAATGGCCCCGCCCCGGCGGACTGAACGTGTACGGCATTCCCGGTTTCAAACTCTCGAAACAAATCATTGAACAAAAAGTGGAATGGCTGGAACATTACGGCGTCAAATTTATTTGCAGCATGCGTGTGGGTCGCGATATTCAGGTGCAAGATTTAGCCAATGATTTCGATGCGGTGTTTCTCGGCATCGGCGCGCCGGCGGGAAACAAGGCGCGGCTGCCGGGCGAAGATTTGAAAGGCGTCTATCAGGCGACGGAATTTTTGGTGCGCGGTAATTTGCCGATGGAACATTTGCCGCAGAATATGCGCGGGCTGCCCGAACTCGGGCAGCATATGGCGGTGATCGGCGGCGGCGATACCTCGATGGATTGCGTGCGCACATCGAGGCGATTACAGGTGCAGCATGGGATGACCGGCGCGGTCGTTACCGATTACTATCGCCGCACCGAAGCGGAGATGCCGGGGCGCGAAGAAGAGCGCATGCACGCGCGCCAAGAGGGCGTTCAATTTGAATTCCTCGTCGCGCCGGTCCGTTTCATCGGCGATGAAAATGGGCACGTGCGCCAGATCGAGCTGCAGCGAATGGGGCTGGGCGCGCCGGATGCTTCGGGTCGTCCGCGTCCGGTCGCGATCGAGGGTTCGAATTTCACTGTGCCCGCAGATGTTGCCATTCTCGCGCTGGGTTATGGCGCGGACCCGACCATTGGCAAGCAGACGCCGCAAATAAAATTGACCGGCAAAAATCTTTTTCAGGTAGAATCGGAACTGCGCGGCGCGACGACGATGCAAGGGGTCTACGCCGCGGGGGACGATGTGCGCGGCGCGGACCTTGTTGTGACCGCGATTGCCGCGGGTCGTCATGCCGCCGTCGCGATGGATGATTATTTGCGCGGACTCGACACTCCTCCCAAAGCGGCGCGCGGCAATGGCAGGATGCCGCAGGTGAATACTCCCGCGCCGGCGCCGGTCGTGGTGGCGGGCGAGTGAGTATATAGACGGCGCGAAAATTTTTGAATGGGAATAAAATGAGGGAGACTGCGCGCAGAAAAGCGAACGGTCTCCCTCTTTTTATTTGAAGAAAATGAAATTTTACGAGGGTGTACTTTCGTCAGAAGGTCTCGCAATCGCCGGAGCAAAGGGTTCGAGCCAGATTTGAATGTCAGGATGAGTACGCTGAAAAGTCAAGAGTCGCAGTGTTCGCCCCTCGACCTCGCGAACCTCTTCGCGCAAAATCCCGCGTTCCTTGAAACTGGTCAAGGTAATATCCACTTGCATCGGGGTGAGATTGAGCTGGCTGGTTGGCGAAAGCGCGTGAGTTTTGACAAAGAGAAATGTGAGATAGGGTCGCGTGCGCGCCAGATGATCGATCAGGTGAACAAGACCCTTTTCCGCCTCGGGCGTGCTGCTTTCAGACGGGCGGGGTTGCGCGGCGTACTCGGCAGCCGTTCGACCATTGGTGCCGGGCTCGCGCGTCACCGGCGTCCAGCCTTCTTGGTAAACCGGATCATTCACATCCGCCGAGGCAATGAGATCGTTCGACACGCAGCCGGGGACGCCCGAGATGACCACGCGCTTGTTGAAACGATAACGGGCGCGCGCCACTGCGCGAATGAAATCACTGTCGCCCGTCATCAGCACCATCGTCGAAATGCTCGGACGATCCAACAGGCAGTCGATGATGTCGAGCAGCATCGCCATATCGGAAGAACTTTTGTGGACGACATCGGGACTGCGACGCGGGACATCGCGTGGTGAAATGCCGGCGACTTCCAGCTTGCGGCGATAAAATTCAGGATGCTCGGTAAAGTCCGCATACGCGGTCGCCATCGCGACGGGTCCGTACTTGCGCGCCTTTTCCATTAATTTTTGAGGGTCGAGTTCCAGACCAAACGTATTTTTCAAACCGTAGCGGATATTTTCAAAGTCGATAAAGAGAGCCACTTCTCCACCTTCAGACATTTTCGTACCTCCTGAGTGAGAATCCAATGATCGAACGCGCGTGAGGCGAGTTGCGCGCAACAAGTAAACGTGCCGAGAGTTTCGATTGGTAAAGTTCAGGTTAAGATAAGGTTAAGATTACGCTAACGATTTTACGGCGAAAGGAGAGCCTTGTCAATCAGCCCAAGGGCTAGGCGCGTGCCGCGTGCTCGCTCACTTTTCGCGCGCGCGCTCCGTCTACTTGAATTTTTTGTTCTTCTCGTAATCGTGTGGCTGCTCGCCGCGCCGCCGCCGATTCTCGTCACACTGGGCGCGCCGCAAACGGTTCAGACGCTTCATCCGAAGAGTGGAGTGCATACGCGGCTGACTGACGAGGTGGAGGAGTGGAAAATCAAAAAGACGGTCGAACTGGTACGCGAGCTGGGCACGCCGTGGATCGTGGATTATTTTCCGTGGGGCTATATCGAAAATCGCAAAGGTGATTTCGATTGGAGCCACGCCGACGCGGTGGTCGATCACGCGCGCACGCAAGGGCTTGCGGTGATCGCGCGGCTCGGCTTTGTGCCGCCGTGGGCGCGACCCAAAGATTCCGCGACGAGCTATCTCGCGGAAGACCATTACAACGATTTCGGCGATTTCGTCGTGGCGTTCGTCGAGCATTTCAACGGTCGCGTGAACTATCTCATCGTCTGGAATGAACCGAATACCAATTTTGAATGGGGTGAGCGCGCGGTCGATCCGGCGGGTTACGTCGCATTGCTGAAAGTCGCGTACGCGCGCGCCAAAGAAAAAAATCCTGATGTGAAAATTCTCGCCGGCGCGCTCGCGCCAAATCTCGCGCCGCCGAATTCAACCGACACGATGAATGATCTAGAGTATTTGCAAAAGATGTACGACGCGGGCACAAAAGATTATTTCGACATTCTCGCGGTGCACGCGTACGGTTGGAAAGCGCCCGCGGGCGAACCGCCTTCAGCGAACGCGGTGAATTTTCGCCGCACCGAACTCTTGCGCGGGGTGATGGAAAAAAATGGCGATGGCGCGAAACACGTGATGATTACGGAAGGTGGTTGGAACGATCATCCGCGTTGGACGAAAGCGGTGACGCCGCCCGAGCGCATTACAAATACCCTCGGCGCATACGATTGGTGTGAACGAACGGCGTGGGTGGACGCCTGCGCGCTGTGGGCATTTCGCTATCCCGCGCCCGCGCTGACGTACCAGGATTATTTTACGTTCGTCACGCCCGACTTTGATCCCAAGCCGATTTATTTCGAAGTGCAAAAGTACGCGAGAGGAAAGTGACAGAGGACGAATGATGGGAGACGGGAACGTGCGGACACCATTAGCGTGTCGGCAGCCACATGACTTGCATGGTCGAGGAGATTGCTCCAAACTCTGGATCACCGGTAACGATAATGGCATTCAATTCTCGCGCCAGTCCGACGACGAAAGCGTCCGCGTAGGAAAGTGGATATTCCGCTTTAATTCGTGCAGCTGTTAGGACACGTTCCTCGGTTGCTGGGATAAGTGTAATTGGAAGAGCGCGTAGGTCATTGAGCAGTTCATCTGCATGCTCACGACCTTGTTCGCGGCTCATCAGATAATAAATCTCACCGAGATTAATTACACTGAGATAGAGGCGGGCTTCGCCGTCACGAGCGGCTTCGAGTAACGCACGAACTGCTGCGCCGCCTGCTGCGGCTTGAAAGTAAGCGAGGATAGCAAAGCTGTCGAGGATGTGAGCAGGCGGCGTGTTAGCCACGGAGTCGGTTTAACTTTTTCTCTTCGCGCGCGCGTTCGGCGCGATGTTCGGCTAATAAGGCTAGAGTCAGTGAAGTGCCTGCAGCATATTTACCAAATGTCGCGTGGATAGCAAGATCAATCTGCGCGCGCGAGCGCGGGTGTGATTCGGCTGCGAGGAGCAGTTTGAGCTGCTGATAGATTTCGGGTGTGAGCTCGATTTGCTTACCTTGCGGTGTGATGAGCAGAGCGCGTTGAGTCATAGACCCATTTCTCCTTTGACCAAAACATTATAACATACCGGAGCCGATTTATTTCAAAGTGCAAAAGTACGCGAGGGGAAAGTGACGGAGGACGAAAGTGGTTTGTGAGTATGTCAGACAATTATATTAACCTAGTCCCAACAGATCCGCAGTAAGTGCCTGATACCAAAGCACACAAGCGTGCACGCGATTTGTTTGCATCCTCTGTGCCGCAAGCTGACTAAGTTAGCGCCACTGTCACAGACGCCATAGAATTTGTACATCCAGACACCAGTCTCGAGCGAGCGCGTTGTCCTTTGTGTGGTGAAGATCTGTTGGAGAGCGGAAAATGGCAAGATGCTATAGCTAGCGCCTACGAGATTCGGTTCGCCAATCTCACGACCGAACTCCCGTGTTGTGGCGCTCAGATTTCGCTGAATGATTTAGACTATGAATCGGCCGCGGGCTTCGCGCGATTTATATTAAGGGCGAGGAATCCAAACGTGTTTGAAATTAACTCCGACCAGCTTCACTTGCTCGAAAAAATTACAGAATGTAAGTTACGCCAAATATGGACACACGTTTAATATCGAAGCGGTTTCCTCTCCTCGGTTCTCTTCCATATGCGCTGCTTGGTATCGCGCTGCTCGTGTACGCGCTGTACTTTTTGTTCTTCCCCAAGCCGCCGCCGAAACCGGACGCGACGTGGGCGCGCATTCAGCAAGAAGGCATTTTAAGAATCGGTGTTGATCCGAGCTTCCCGCCATTCGAAGCAGACAATGGACAGGGACAACTTTCCGGTTTCGATATCGCGCTCGCCGACACGCTCGCGCAAAAGTGGAATGTGCGCGTGCAGTACGTTTACACCGGCTTTGACGGTCTCTACGACGCGTTGAATGGAAGTCAATTCGATATGATTCTCTCCGCGCTGCCGTACAATCCGCAAAAGACTGAGGACGTGAATTTCTCGCACTCGTATTTCAATGGCGGACCAGTGCTCATCGTGCGAACAGATGATACCAAGACGACCAGTTTATCGAGTCTCGCGGGTCAGGTAATTGGCGTGGAGTTGGGAACAAATGGCGATGCCTTCGCGCGCAAGTGGCAGCGGCGGCTCAAGCTCGACCTACGCGAGCTCAATACCACCACCGACGCACTGCGCGCCGCGTCCGCGGGGCAGGTCGCCGCGGCGATGGTCGATCCGATTTCGTTCTATGATTTTCAGCGCGCGGGGGATACGACGTTGAAGATTGTGGGCAAGCCACTGGCGGATGAGTTGTACATCATCGCGGTACGAAAAAACACGCCGACGCTGCTGCAACAAATCAACGCGGCGATTGACGCGATGAAACGCGATGGCAGTTTAGAGGACTTGCAGAAAAAGTGGTTCTGACCTTCTTGCATCTCCCCTTTAGAAGGGGAGACAGAGAGGGGTTGGTGAGGCGTTACGGTTTCGTCCTCACGTTGAACGCGCGTTCGCGTGTGAGGATGCTTTCGACGATGCCGACCATCATTAGATAAGTCACCAGCGAGCTACCGCCCGCGCTGACGTACGGCAAAGGAATGCCCGTCACCGGCAACAAGCCAAGGTTCATACCGAGATTGACGAAGGATTGAAAAAAGAGCGCAGAGGCAAAGCCGATAGAAATCAGCCGTCCGTACGCCGAGCGCGAGATCATTGCCGCGCGCAGCATCCGCAAAATGATGAACACAAAGACCACAAAGAAAAAGATGCCGCCCCAGAATCCCAGCTCTTCCCCAATTACAGAAAAAATAAAATCGGTGTGACGAATTCGCAAAAAGCGCAGTTGGCTTTGCGTGCCATAACCGACGCCGCGTCCCCACAAGCCCCCTGAGCCGGTCGCAATTTTCGCTTGCGTAACGTTATAGCCGGCGCCCAGCGGATCTGCCGCAGGATTCAAAAAGGTCAACACGCGTTCGCGCTGGTACGGCTGGAGCGTGAGCCAGATTAAGGGCAACAAGACCAGTCCGACGGTCAGGAGCAGCGCGAGTTGCTTGCCACTCATCCCCGCTGCCAGCACCATCATTAACCAGATGAATCCGAGCACCAGCGCGGTGCCGAGGTCCGGCTCAAAGTACACCAACCCAATTGGAATGCCGACAATCGCGAGTGAAATGCCGAGGTAGCGCCAGCTCGTCATTTCATTTTCGTGATTGGCAAGAAAGCGCGCGAGCACCAGCACGACAAACAATTTCGCCAACTCGGACGGTTGCAGTTGGATAATAGAAAGATCAATCCACCGCTGCGCGCCATGCGTGATCTGCCCGAATGCAACGACGACAGCAAGTAACGCCACAATGCCGACATAGATGGCCCAGCGCAGTTGTCCATACACGCGATAATCGAGCGCGGCAAGAACAAACAGCGAGATAAATCCCACCACCGCATAGATCATCTGGCGAAAGGTGAGATCGTGCAGCAGGTCGCTGGTATCCAGCCCTGGCGTGCCAGTGGTGTTGTAAATCATCACCGTGCCAATCGCAACCAGCAGAGCCGGTCCCACCACCAGCAGCCAATCGAAATGATAAAAGAGTCGTCGTTCGGTTAAAACCATAAGTCGAGTCGTGAGTCGCCAGGTGACAGTCGACAGCCCGACGAATTATTACTGTCGACTGTTGACTGCTGACTTGCGACTTGTATTACCTCCGCTTCCGATCCTTTTTCTTTTTGTAGGAGGGCGCCGGATTCGAACTGCGCGCGGGTGCCCGCGCATCGACCGGCTCGCGCGTACTCTGACGCGAATCGTCGCCGCCGTGTCGCACACTACGGATCGGAATATCCGCGACCAGATGATCGCCGTTGTCGCTGCGCTGAGTAGAAATCGTGATCGCGCTGCGATCGACGTCGAGGTGCTGCGAGATCGCGCGCACGATTTCATCTTGCAGCATGCTCAACATTTCCGGCGTGATATTCGTCCGGTCGTAACTGAGCACGAGCTTCAGGCGGCTCTTGGCGATTTGCGCGCTGGAGGGTCCACGTCCAAACAAGTTCGACAGCCAGTTCATCATTGCTGTCCTCCATGATCGCCGCCGCGAAACCAGCGCGACATTCGCTGAAAGACATTCGCGTTGTCTTCAAAGTTGCGAAATGGCACGTCCTGTCCGAGAATGCGTTGAGCAATTCGCCCGTACGCCGCCCCCGCCGGAGATCTTTCATCCAGTGCGACCGGCTGCCCTTTGTTCGTGGACGTAATAATACTTTCGTCCTCAGGCACGATCCCAATCAAATCAATCGAAAGAATTTCCAGAACGTCCGAGGTGTCGAGCATATCACCGCGCTTGACCATCGAGGGACGTAGGCGGTTGAGAATTAACTTCGGCGCCGCTTTTTCCGCCGCCTCAACCAGACCGATGATGCGGTCCGCATCGCGCACCGCGCTCACTTCCGGTGTCGTGACGATCAGCACGCGGTCGGCGGGAGCAATCGCGTTCTTGAAACCCGCCTCGATGCCTGCTGGCGAATCGATCAGGATGAAATCAAAATCTTTGCGCAGCTCATCTGCCAGCTTCGTCATCTGCGCCGGATTGACCGCCGTCTTGTCGCGCGTTTGCGCGGCGGGAATCATTTGCAATTCGGGCAGACGTTTATCTTTGATCAATGCCTGGCGCAAACGCGCGCGGCCCTCCACCACGTCAACCAGATCGTACACGATGCGGTTTTCGAGTCCAAGCACAACGTCGAGATTACGCAGACCAATGTCGGCGTCGATGCACGCGACCTTTTTACCGCGACGCGCCAGCGCCACGCCAAGGTTCGCCGTCGTCGTCGTCTTGCCAACGCCGCCTTTGCCCGAGGTGATAGTGATTACGACTCCCGCCATAGAACCTCCAAACAATGCACAATGTTCAATGCACAATTAACAAGTCAAGTTCTCATTGTGCATTGTTCATTTGGCATTGTGCATTGATTTACACCGTCCAACTTTCGATTACGATGCGATCGTCGCGCACCCGCGCCATCTCGGCGCCGCGCATAATTTTTTTTCCGCGCGGCGGATCGGGCGCACGCGCGATGTGACTGCCGATACGCAATTGCGTCGGCGCGAGCAGCAGCGCGCCGACCACCGCGCGTTCGTCCCCACCCGCGCCCGCGTGCACCACCCCGCGCAATTTTCCCCACACCAGCACGTCACCGCTCGCAATAATCTCCGCGCCGGGATTGACATCGCCATAGATGACAATGTGTCCGGCGTAACGAATGACTTGCCCCGAGCGAATTGTACGACGCACCATCGCGGCGTCGATCAAGCCGACATGCTCGCGACCATTCGGCTCGATGACTTCCGCTTCATTGAGCCGCGGGGCACTGTCGTTCTCTGAAGCGTATTCGGACGAGACGCTGGGAATTTGCGGACGTCCAAATTTCATCTCGTGCAATTCGAATAGCTGCTCGAGCTCGTCGAGTTGCGCGCTAGTTAACTCGCGATCGCCGGTCTCGAGCCGGACGCTCGCGCCGCGGAAAAAATCAGCCGCACTCGGTTTGCCCAGTTGAATTGCGAGTTCCGCCAGAACGTCGGGCCACTCGCCGTCA
This sequence comes from Anaerolineae bacterium, assembly GCA_038253185.1. GTDB lineage: Bacteria > Chloroflexota > Anaerolineae > UBA4142 > SHND01 > JBBSHK01. The sequence continues at coordinate 10,870 of JBBSHK010000033.1, forward strand.
CCGAGCGTTATGAGCAGACCTTCGCGTGTACCTTTGAGTGAGATCATTCGGGATTGATGGTGGAAGTTGGAGATTGGAATTAAGGACAAGTTGACTCTAGTTTCCGACGTCCTATCTTCAACTTCCGTTCGTTACTTGTTCGAGCTTGCGAGCCCGAGGTGGGACAGCACAAGCTCAACGCGAGCCGTTGCGGACCCACCGCGAATCCATTGACAGTAGTCTGGACAAAGTTTACCTTGTGTGCCCCCTCCGCGTCAATAGTGTATGTGCCTGTCTCAAAGCTATTGGCTGGTCGCGGTGAACACAAGGCGATATTGTTTATACGGCGCGACGTCGATCGCTAGTCCGGTCGATTCACCCGCGCCGATCACGCGCACGAACCAGCGGGTCGAAATGTGAAAGTCAATATCGTTGAATCGAAATGTGCCGCCATCAACGCTAGTCGCCGTTGCCACGCCATTGCCATTGCCGGTATCGAGAGACAAGGTGACGCCGGAGAGTCCGCGCCCCGCGGAATCGACCACGGTGCCGACAAAGACCGGACGCTCGCTCGCGTTATTTTCGGTCACCTGCGCGAGTTGTCCCACAAAGCGATGCGCCACCGGTTGCGGTTGGGGCTGCGTTTGCGGCTGCGGTTGAGCTTGCTGCACCTGCTGCGGCGGCGCGGAGGCGGGCGAATTGGCTTTGGGCTGGCGCGCCTCGGGCGGCGGCGGCGGCGCGATGGGTTTCGCCAGCGGCGCATCGAGCGGGATATTGAAAAATGCTTTCAGGATTTCCGCGGCGACCGGCACTGCCACTTCTGAACCCTCACCGCCGCCTGCGACAAAAACGACGACGGCGATTTTTGGTTTGTCGTACGGCGCGAAGGCGGTGAACCAAGCGTGGGTCGGCAAATTTCCGTCGATGCGCGGACCAAAAAATTCCGCCGTGCCGGTCTTGCCCGCGACTTCCACTTGCGCCAGATTGGTTTTCCACGACGTGCCGTGCGTGACCGCGCCGCGCATTCCTTCGCGCACGATTTGTAAATTCTTTTGTTCGACCGGCAGCTTGCGAATGATTTGCGGTGCGACCGTGTTGGTCAGTGTCCGCGCCGCGTTCACAATCTGCCGACCGAGATGCGGACGATAGACCGTGCCGCCGTTCGCGATAGTCGCCGTCATATTCACGACTTGCAGCGGGGTCGAGAGCACAAAGCCCTGACCGATTGCCATATTGTACGTGTCGCCGGTCACCCACGCTTCATTCAAGGTTTTCCGTTTCCACGTCGGATCGGGGACCAGTCCCGGAGCTTCGCCGGGTAAATCGATGCCGGTCAGCGCGCCATAACCGAATAATTTCGCGTAATCGCTGGCGAGGGTTTGACCGAGCGGCGTCGTGAAATCGCTAAAGCCGCCGTCGAGCTTGTAAAAAAAAGTGTCGCACGATTGCGCGATGCCTTCGCGAATGGCGAGCGCGCCGTGACCCGGACGGAACCAACAGAAGAAAGGCTGCGCCAATTTTGGATCGTCGGGAAAATATTTATTCGGTAACAGAATTGCGCCGGGATCAAATATAGTGGTGCGGTCGTCGATCACGCCCTCTTGCAGCGCGGCGGAAGCAGAGACCAGCTTGAAGGTTGAGCCGGGCGG
>JBBSHK010000034.1:0-12469 GCA_038253185.1 Anaerolineae bacterium
ACGAGGGCTGGGCCGATTATTCGATCGACTTGCCGCAGGACGCGATTCAGAATCCGATGAATCGTTCGCGCCTGCTGCCATCCTTCGGACAGCGGCTCGAACTCAGCCGAATCGAAATTCGGTAATAGGCAAGCTGTTGATCGAGAGAGCGTATGAAAAACATCATCGAGACGCAAATCCGCGTGCGCTATGCCGAGACCGACCAGAGCGGGATCGTGTACAACGCGAATTATTTGATCTGGTTCGAGTTGGGACGTGGCGAATTATTTTGGCAGCGCGGGATGGATTATGGGCGCGACGTCGAGGGGCGCGGCTTTGTGTGGCCCGTGACCGAAGCATGTCTGCGTTATCTCGCGCCCTCGCATTACGGCGACATCGTGACCGTGCGCGCGTGGATTGGCGAAGTGAAAAGCCGCTCGGTCAGGATTGAGTACGAGGTCGCGCGCGAGGGACAGAAACTGTGCACCGGTTTTACCAAGCATCTGAATGTCGATCGCGCGGGACACGTCGTGCCATTCCCGGACGAACTGAAATCAATTTTACAAACCTGAACCGAGGTGAGACGGCTGCTCGCGCGCCTCGCCCAAATAAAAACGGGGAATATGATTTCATTAATCCTTCGTGCCGTTCGACGGCGTGAGCGAACTCCGTAGGGATATGTAAGCCGATGCAACGATTAATGACCGAATCTTGCCCGAAAATCGGACGTGTCAAGTAATTAATGATCGCAGCAGCAATGGCGATGTCGACAATCGCCCCAGCCCGGAACATAAATCCCCGGCTCGACCGTCAGCGTCATATTTTCTTCTAACACTTCTTTGAAGGTCTTGGCCGCGCGCGGCAGATTCGTGTACTGCGAGTCCGACGCCGCGCGTACGCGTCCACTCGTTTCCCTTTCTCCCGCACGCGTGTTCTTTTCCACCACGCGCTGCGCCTTGAGCGTCCACGCGCAGTAAGCGAATGCCACATATAATAGTGCAATTACGAAGGGTCACTGGCTCAAGCATCGGTGCGAAGTTTAGAAATCGTGTCGCGTTCGAGCGGCTCACTTCGTTCTTACATCTATCAGTTGATCTTCGCGCGTGTTGGTCGAACGCACGCGGTTCTCAAGTTTGCTGATCGCTTGCTCAAGCCCGTACGCGAGTTCGAAAAAATTCATGAATCGAGTTACCGTCACGCGCCTGTGCGTGACGCGAATTTAAGAAGGAGTAAAACGTTTATGGCACAACAGAGTAATAATAACGCCAAGCCGAGCACGCTGACTGAGTTGATGCAGACGCTGCAACTGGTATGGCGTTTGGTGAACGACCCGCGTGTTCCTGTCCTTCCCAAATTGATAATTCCTGCCGTGGTACTGTACGTCTTGTCGCCCATCGACCTGATTCCCGATTTCATCGTCGGTCTCGGGCAGCTTGACGATGCGGCGGTGATCTTTTTCGGTGTCCGCTACTTTATCCAATTGTGCCCTCCCGATGTGGTGATGGAGCATCGTCGCGCCATCGCCGGCGGCGGACCCAACAGCGACTATGTCGATGCCACCTACCGCGTCGTGAATCCCGACGAGCCGCGCCGCAAATAATCCAGAGTCGTTCTCAGTTCAACGCGCTGTGCCGGGCGCGCTAGTGCAAGTGAATTCTATTTTAATCCGAGCGATCCATTTCGCGGCGAGTTTGGATGTAGGGGCGATGCCTGGAGTGGCAGCACGACAGCGTCGCCCCTGTACGTTGGTCAAAGGAGGAAAAATGCAAATCCGCGTCGCAGTGATCGGCTTGGGCAATGTGGGGCGGCGCTTGTTGGAATTGCTCTGGCGCAAACACGAACTGCTGCAGCAGCGCTTTGGCGTCGAATTCATTATTGTTGCGGCGGCGGACAGCAGCGGCGCGAAAATTTTGGCAGGCGAAGCCGACTTGCGCGAGCTCGTCGCCGACAAAGCGAAAGGAAAAAAAGTCGCAGACGAAGCGATGCCCATCGACACCGCGGAGCTAGTAAGCACGGTTGACGCCAATCTGCTGGTCGAACTGACCCCGACCAATCTCAAGAACGGCGAACCGGGGATGAGTCTCATTCGCACCGCGCTCAAGCGAGGCATGAATGTGGTCACCGCGAACAAGGGTCCACTCGTGCTCGCTTATCAGGAGTTGCTCGCACTCGCGGCTTCGAACAAAGTAAAATTGCTGCACAGCGCCACTGTGACCGGCGGTCTGCCGACCCTCAACATTGGACGGATCGATCTCGCCGCATGTGAGTTTACCAAATTCGAGGGTGTGGTTAACGCGACCACCAATTATATTCTGACGCGAATGGGTGAGGGCGACTCATTCGACGCGGCGCTCAAGCACGCGCAGGAAGTGGGGCACGCAGAAACCGATCCGTCGCTCGACGTAGATGGTTGGGACGCGGCGAACAAATTGGTCATCATCGCGAACGCGGTGCTGCGGCGACCGACGAAGTTGGAAGAATTGGAAGTCGTGGGAATTCGCAGTGTGAGCGCGGAGGAATTAAAACAGGCGCGGGCGGCAGGTCAGGTGATTAAACTTGTCGCGCGCGCAGAGAAGGTTGACAAGGATTTTCGCTTTAGCGTCAAGCCCACGCGCCTCGAGGCGACGCATCCGCTCGCGCGCATCGGCGCGGAGATGATGGGCGTGATCTATTCCACCGACATTAATGGCACGATTTTCGCGTCGATTGAGGAAAAAGACCCTTATCCCACCGCCGCGGCGGTGCTGCGCGATATGGTGAATGTGTACGTTTGAAAGCCGGTCGAGGTTTATCGATAACCACAGCGCTGGAGCGAACGGTTGCCGCACAATTCATTTTTGTGTGATGACGCCGAACGCTTGCGGTCTTTTCTCAACCCGTTTGAATCCCACCTGCTGCAAGCGCTGCATAACGCCTCTCGCCACATTGCGTCCCGACTTGCTTTCCAGATCGCCGATGTAATGGAATAACTTTCCCCCGCTTTTCAAAACGCGATACAGTTCGCGATAAAATTCTTCCGAGTACAACTCTCCCGCGAGATTGAACATCGGCGGATCGTGGATAATCCGGTTGAAGGTTGAAGCTCGGAAAGTTGGCACGAGGTCAGACGAGTCGCCGATGATGCGCTCGATCTTTGGATTCTCAAACAAATCACGCGACCACGGATTCTGACGCGCGATCTCCGTCGCCGCCGGATCCAGTTCAATCGTGACAACGCGCTCTGCTGTCGCCGCCGCAATCGCGGTATAACCCAGACCGGTCGCGGTATCCAAAACATCTCCCACCATCGGCGCAATTGTTTTCACTTTCGCCAAAGTATCTCGATGCGGGTCGGTGCCTTTGATGCGATGCATCGGAATTCCTGAGATGAGCATCGTCGGTGCGCCTTGCGTCGGGTACAACGTATAAAGTCGATTCGTCTCTTCCGAAAAGATTTGTATTTTTGTGATCGAGTTATTCTCGACGATAAAGCACGAATTTTCGGAGGTCGCGATTTTTTCGAGATCCGCCCAAGTGATGCACTCGCCGCCTGAAAATGCGCTGCCTCCCTCAGAGAGCACGACCTCGACCGTCGTCAGATTTAGGTCAGGTGAAATCGTCGCAAACATTTTTCGGTCGCGGCGCGCTTGAACAAGTGGCGCGACCTGGAAGTGAGACAAGACAATCATCTGACGAATTAGAAAAGGCGCACGCGCTGCGCCCCTACTTTATTTCCCTTCGCGTCCGGCGCGTTCTCCGCGGTTCAATTCCTCCAGCGCGCTTTTCACCGCATCCTGATCGCTCCACGGAAATTCGGTCGTGCCGTAGCACATCGAGCGCTCGTGTCCTTTGCCGGTGATGATCACCAGATCGCCGGGTTGCGCGAGATTTTGGAGCGCGAACGCAATCGCGCGCGCGCGCTCGTTCACCACAAAATAGTCGCGGTCGCGCACCCGTCCTGCTTCTTCCAACCCGCGCGCAATCTCGGCGTTGATCGCGTCGAGCGATTCCGTGCGCGGGTCTTCCGCCGTGACCACGCTCAAGTCCGCGCGACGCCCCGCGACCTTGCCCATCCACGCGCGTTTTTGCACATCGCGCAAGCCCGCGCAGCCGAACACGACGATTACGCGCCCCTGCGTCAACTCGCGCACCGTTTCCAGCGCGCGGTCAAGCGCGTTCGGCGTATGCGCGAAATCCACGATGGTGGTGAACGGCTGATTGTGGTCAATCCGCTCCATGCGACCGACGATGCCGTGCGTCATCACCACACCGCGCTGGATCGCCTCGAAAGGAATTCGCCGCGCGAGTGCCGCGCCGGTTGCCGCGAGAATATTGGAAACATTGTACGTGCCGATGAGCGGCGAGGTGATCGCAAGTTCGCCAAACGGGGTAGTGACGACAAACTCCAAACCTGCTGACGAGTGTTGCACCTCGCGCGCGGTTATCCAAATCTCATTCTCTTCCGTCTTCCGTCCTTCCTCCTCTGTCGTGTAAATCACTTTCTCATCACTCGGAAGCGCGCGTAAATGATCGAACGCGCCGCGCGAGTTATCGTCCGCGTTCAGCACTGCGACTTTATTCGTGCGCGGCTTGCGGCGAGTGGACGATAGCGCGCGAAAGAGCAACGCCTTGGCATCACGATAATTTTCCCACGAGCCGTGAAAGTCGAGGTGTTCGTGTGTAATGTTCGTGACCACCGCGACATCGAAATCGACCGCGTCGAGGCGGTGCTGCGCCAGTCCGTGCGAGGTCGATTCGATAACGGCGTACTCGGTCCCCGCCTCCACCATCTGAAGGAGATACCGCTGCACATCGGGCGCGTCGGGCGTGGTCGTGTGAAAACCGGTATCGATTTCTTGTCGCCCGATGTGCGCGGCGACGGTGGTGACCGTGCCGACCGGGTGCCCCGCCGCGAGCAAAATATTTTCAATCAGGGTGCTGGTGGTGGTCTTGCCATCGGTGCCGGTGACGCCGATGATGCGGAGATTGCGCGAAGGATAATTGAACCACGCGGCGGAGAGGTGCGCGAGTGCCGCGCGCGAATCTGGAACGGTGATAAAAGGGATCGAAGGAACCGGCGAAATTGATTCGGCGACGATTGCCGCGGCGCCATGCGCAAGCGCGTCGGGAATAAATTTCGCGCCATCTACATCAACTCCGCGGATTGCCACGAACAACGCGCCGGGCGTGACCTGACGCGAGTCGACCGCGATCGCGGAAATTTCTACATCAGTGGTGTTGTGAATCGCGTGTTCGGGCAGCGCGCGCAATAGTTGATAGAGTTTCATTCCTAAAAAATAAAACGGGTTCGAGTCGCTCTGTGTGGACTCAAACCCGTGATCTCCTCAGTGCCCTCAATATTTACTCCGTTCTATTCTCATCTTCCGGTGAAGCTCAAGAAATTCGTGTTGCCGATAATGCTGCACGCGAGAAAGATAAAGATGCAGAGAAAGATAACGCCGCAGCCAACGCCCGAGCAGCCGCGCCCGAAACCAAAGCGCGCGTTCAGAAAATTGAAAAGCTGGTCGAGCAAAAATAATTCGAGCAGACCCTGCAAACAACCCTGACGACGCTGCGGATACATCTGAACTCCTATGTTATCTGAAGGCGAGACCGAACATTGCCATCGAGGAGGTGGCGAGATTGACGAAAGGCGTCGGCACGAGCGCGATGATGAGGGTCATTGCGGCAGCGATGGCGAGTCCCGCATTCAGCCAACTGCTCGACCGGATCGGCGTTTCGTCCGGTGCCGCGTCAAAGAACATCGGTCGAATCACGCGGAAATAATAGAACAGCGAGATCACGCTGTTGACGACGCCGAACGCGGCGAGCACGCCCTGCCCCGTGCGCAATGCCGCGGCGAACACGAAAAATTTTCCAATAAAGCCCGCGGTCGGCGGAATGCCCGCCAGCGAGAGGAAGAAAAAGACCATCATCGCCGCGAGAAAGGGCGCGCGCCGGATCATTCCGCGATATTGTGAAACGTCCACCGCGCCGGTCGCATTCTCAATCGCGATCACGATCAGGAACGCGCCCAGATTCGTGAACAAATAGGCGAAGAGGTAAATCAGCACTCCGCTGATGCCCGCGGTCGAGCTGTTGCTGCGGTCGAGCGAGGCGCCGACGAGACCAATCAACATATAGCCCGCCTGCGCGATCGACGAGTACGCCAGCAAGCGCTTCACATTCGTCTCGGTGAGGGCAATGATATTGCCGAGCGTCATCGTAATGATTGAAACCGCCGAGAGCAGCGCGACCCAACTCTCTTGATACACCAGCGCGCCGGTGAGAAACACGCGCATCAAAATCGCAAAGCCAGCCGCTTTGGGACCCACCGAAAGAAACGCGGTGACCGGCGTGGGCGCGCCTTCGTAAGCATCGGGCGACCACGAATGGAACGGCACCAGCGCAATCTTGAAACCAATGCCGGTTAGGGTTAACGCCAGCGCGAACAAAGCGAGGGGCTCCGACCCGCCATGCACGGGACTGCCAGCGGTGTTGACCAAACCGGTGCGAAATACTTCCGAGATCTCCGGCAGGTTCAACGAGCCGGTCGCTCCAAAAAAGAGCGACATACCGTAGAGCATGGTCGCCGAAGTGACCGCGCCAAAGAAAAAATATTTGATCGAGGCTTCATTCGATTTTTTATTCTCGCGCAAAAAGCCGGTGAGAATGTAGGAGGTGTAGCTCAGGAATTCTGTCGAGAGATAAATCATCAGCAGGTTAGTCGAACCCGCCATCAGAATTACCGCGAGGATCGCAAGGAGGAACAGACCAAAGAATTCGCCGCGATAGGGTGTGCGCCCGCGCAAATATTCGAACGAGCCGATGAGGATAATGATTCCGGCAACGGTTGCGATCAAGCGGAAAAAGTTCGTGAAATTGTCCGAGACGTAGAGCGCGTCTTTGACGCTCGCGAGCGTCGCCGGATTGGCGAGGTCGACCGGTCCCTGTGTCGCGCAGGCGCCGCAGAACACCGCGAATTGTTTTCCGGGGACAAAGAGCGCGAGTGTTGCGACGAGCGCGAGGACCAGACCCGATAGCGTGATCCAGCCGAGTCGGTCCGCGCCGCGCTCGCGCCAAATCAGATCGAGCGCAAACACCACCAGCGCGACAACCGTCAGAATTATTTCGGGACTAAGGTAAAGCAGCGTGTTGATGGACACAGTTATCCGCCAATCATCTTGAGTATCGCCACGCTCGCGTCGTTGATGGTGCTAATGATCCACTGTGGGTAGATGCCGATGAGAATCATCAAGATCGCGAGTGGCACGAGTGTGATAATTTCATACCCATGCAGATCGGGCAAATTGATCCACGTTGGATTCAGCGTACCGAGCAGCACGCGCTGGATCACTTTCCACAAAAAGTACGCGGCAGTGAGCACGATGCCGATCACTGCAAAGAAACTCATCGTCGTAAGCGTGGCATACGCGCCGCGCAAGACCAAGAATTCCGCGACAAAACCGGCGAGCGCGGGCAAGCCCAGCGAGGCGAACGAGGCGAGCAAGAGCAGCGCGGCATAGACCGGCACTTTCGCCCCCAGCCCACCAAATACTTTCAAGTCGCGCGTGTGCGTGCGCTCGTACAACATACCGACGAGGAAAAAGAGCGCGCCTGTGATGATGCCGTGCACGAACATTTCGAGCACCGCGCCGTTCACCGCGGTGGATGCGCTGTTCACGAGATTCTGATTCTTGTAATCCGCGGGCGTGAGCGCAGCAGCGGCGGCGAGACCCAGAATCACATAGCCCATATGATTCACGGACGAGTAAGCGATGAGCCGCTTGAAATCCGTTTGCGCCATTGCGACCAGTGCGCCGTACACGATTGAAATCACCGCGAGCGTGCCGATGATGCCTGCCGCCGCGCGAAACACATCGGGAAAGACCGACATCAAAATTCGCACATAGCCGTACGTGCCGAGCTTGAGCAGCACACCCGCGAGCACGACCGAGCCGGCGGTCGGCGCGGCGGTGTGCGCGTCCGGCAGCCAGGTGTGAAAGGGCCACAGCGGGACCTTGATCGAGAACGCGAGGAAAAAACCGATAAAGGCGAGCGTGGCGTAAGAAAAATTATTGATGAACTGATTGACAAACGGATGCGCGCCGGGCTGCATCGCCAGTGTCATATCGAACGACTGCGGGTTCGAATTCAAATAAATTGCGATGATGGACAGCAGCATAAAGACCGAACCGGCGAGCGTGTAGAGGAAAAACTTGATCGCGGAATATTGCGGACGATCTTCTTCGTGTCCAAAGATGCCGATGAGAAAATACATCGGCACGAGTCCGACTTCCCAAAAAATGTAAAAGAGGAAAAAGTCAAGCGCCACGAACACGCCGAGCATTCCGGTTTCCAACAACAAAAAGAGGAAAAAGAATTCGCGTACGCGCTCATTGATCACGCGCGCCGAGTAATAAAGTCCGACCGTAGTCAAAAGCGTCGTGAGGAAAATCAACGGGATACTAATGCCATCCGCGCCGAGATGATAATTGACATTGATCGCCGGAATCCACGAGGCGCATTCGTTCAGATGAAAGTTCGCGCTCGCGTTGGCGATGGCAGAGCCGCAGCCGTTGTAAATAAAATAACCGCCGGGGTAGGTTGGCAGCACGACCCACACCACGATAGAAATAATGAGCGGGATCAAACTCCACGCAATCGCGAACGTCTTGATCGCGCGATTATTTGGCAAGAACAAAATAATGATCGCGCCGATGACCGGCAAAAAAGTAATCGCAGTCAGCATTGAAGAGTTCCTCCACCCTCTCTTTCCCCCTTGGCAAGGGGGAGGAAGGGGGTTCTACGTCAAGGATTTCGCAATGTAAATTAATGCAAAGATCGTCGCGCCAAGCAGCGCCAGTAAAAGATAACCCTGCACCTTTCCACTCTGCACCAACCGCAAACCGCCTGCGGTCTCGCCGGTCACATCGGCAATCGCGCCAATCAAGCCATCGACAATATAGTGATCGAAAAAGTTGCCGAGCCGCGCAAACCCGCGACCGATCGCGCCGCCGAGGTTTACCAAACCGTCAATGATGCGCCGGTCGAAAGTAAACGCGAACGACGCGAGTCCGACTACAAAGCGGATGAACGCGCCGGCGCGACCGCTGCCATCAGCATAAATGCTGTAACCGTACAGCTCGTCGGCATAGTACTTGTTGCGGAACAATGTCCAGAAAAATCCGAGTCGCGCCAGTGGGTCGCGCTGCCCCGCTCGCAGCGGATGCCAACCGTAGAGCAGCCAGCCGATAAAAATTCCCGCGAGCGCCGCGCCAACCGAAATGAGCGCGGATACGAGCGCAAGCTGATCGAACACACCCCGCTCGAATTCGCGTTCGACGCCAAAGATTCCACCCGCGCCGACAAAATTGAAAAAGCCATTAAAGAACGGCGCGTTCCACAGACCAATCAGCGTCGCGAAAATCGCGAGCACCACGAGCGGGAACCACATCACGGGCGGCGACTCGTGCGCGTGCTCGTACACGTGCTCGTCACGCGGTTGTCCGAAGAACGAAAGAAAAATTTGGCGCGCGGTGTATAGCGCGGTCAAGAACGCGGCACTGATCAACAGTCCCCACACGATCAGCGGCAGCGTCGATTCCGGTTTGCCCGCGAGTCCCTGCCGCAACGCGTCGCCCAAAATTTCGTCCTTGCTCCAGAATCCCGCGAACGGCGGAATGCCCATCAGCGCGAGCGCGCCGATCATAAATGTCAGCGAGGTGATGGGCAGCTTTTTACGCAAGCCGCCCATCAGCATCATATTATTCGTGCCAACTGCGTGAATCACGGAACCCGCGCCGAGAAACAACAGCGCTTTGAAAAACGCGTGCGTCACGAGGTGGAACGAACCGGCGACGAATGCGCCGATGCCAAGCGCCGCGATCATATAGCCGAGTTGCGAGATGGTGGAATAGGCAAGCACGCGCTTGATGTCATCTTGCGCCAGACCCATCGTCGCCGCGAACAGCGCCGTGAACGCACCGACAATCGCAACCGCTTGCATCGCGGGTCCCCCAATCTCGGAAGCTTTCACGAAAATCGGATACGTGCGTGCAATCAAATAAACTCCTGCCGCCACCATCGTCGCCGCGTGAATCAACGCGCTGACCGGAGTCGGACCTTCCATCGCGTCCGGCAGCCATATGTGCAACGGGAACTGCGCCGACTTGCCAATAGTGCCTGCGAGAATTAGCAATGCAATCAGCGTTACCCACGGCACGCCCGCGAGCGGGAATGGCTGCGCGGTCGCGAGCAAGTTCAATTTGTCCGGCGTAAAAATCGTTTTGAAATCGAGATCGCCGGTCGCGATGAAAAGAAAAATCATCCCCGACATAAACAGCACATCACCGACGCGCGTCGTGAGGAATGCTTTGAGTGCTGCCGCGCGTGCGCGTCCCACCTGCGCGTCGTCAATGTGATGTTCACGCGCGCCGCGGAACGACCAAAAGCCGATGAGGGCGTACGAGCAAAAGCCCATAACCTCCCACGCCGCGAAAAATTGCAGCAGGTTCGAGGACATCACCAGCGTCAGCATCGCCGCAGTGAAGAGCGAGATGTACGCGAAAAATCGCGAATAGCGCGGGTCATCTATTTCCACCGAATGACCGCGCTCGTCCGCGATTTTTTCTCGCATATATCCGGCGGAGTAAATAAAAATCATCAAGCACACCGTCGTGACCATAAACAGCATCACGGCGGCAAGCGGGTCGATCAGCCAGCCCATCGAGAATTTCGCGTTGCCGTAATCGTACCAGACGAGCGGCGTATAGTGGAATGGCTCTTTGCCCAGCGACGCGCCGCGCGCCAGCGCTTCAAAAAACACGCCGTACGACAACGCCATCGCGACGGCAATCGCGCCAATCGCCAGTTGCGCGCTCAGCTTGTGATTGCGCCGGGTGAAGAGGACAATCGCGGCGAATGCCAGAAATGGAAGTATCGGAATGAGAAAAGCTAAATCTACGAATTGAAGTTGCATTTTTCAGGTTAAAAGTTTCAGGTTGAAAGTTTCAGGTTGGTGACTTGCGACGGGCATTTACCATTTCAACAAGTCAACATCTTCGACATTCACCGTATCACGCGAACGATAGACCGCGATGATGAGCGCGAGACCGATCGCGGCTTCCGCCGCGGCGAGCGTAATCACGATCAGCGCGAAAACAATTCCAGTTTGATTCTTCGCCGGGTCGCCCGAAATGTAACGCCAGAATGCGACCAGATTAATATTCACCGCGTTAAGCATCAGCTCGATGCCCATCAAAATCGCGACCGCGTTCCGCCGCGCCAGCGCGCCGTACAGCCCGATGCAAAACAGCGCCGCAGCCAAAATCAAATAAAACGAAATAGGGATTGGAGGCATCAATCGCTCCGCTAAGTGCTTAATAGCGAATGCACAATGACCAGTCCTCTTTCATTCTGCATTTGGCATTGTGCATTGTCTTCATTCTCGCGCAATCATCAACGCGCCGACCAACGCGGCGAGCAGTAGCACTGAAACGATTTCAAAAGGCAGCACGTAGGTCGTCACCAGCGCGGTGCCCAATGCCGGAATCATATCGGTCGTGATCGCGGTCGTGTTGATGGGCCACGGTCCGCGCGCTGCCGTCAGCAGCATTCCCATAAAGAGAAACATCGCGATGATGGCGGCGGCTGCCCATTGCCCGTTCACCGCAGACTCACCCGGCTTCATCAGACCGCGCGTCAACATAATGGCAAACAGAATCAGCACCGAGATCGCACCGACATAAATCAAGACCTGCACCACCGCGAGAAATTCCGCTTCGAGCAGCAAATAAATTCCGGCAACGCCAAAGAACGAGCCGACCAGCGCGAGCGCGGAATGGACGACGTTGCGCAACGTGACGGCGAGCAGCGCGGCGGTGAGCGTCGCGCCGGCTAGAATGAAAAAGACAATGTAAAAAAGTACGTCGGTGAGTGACATCTAGCCACCTATGTGCGACAAGAAATCAATCAACCCGCGATAAGGCACAATCAGCAACGCGGTCAGCAAGATCAGCGCGAGCGACACCGGCACCAAATATTTCCAGGCAAAGTTCATTAATTGGTCAACCCGAATGCGCGGCAACGTGCCCCGCAGCCACATCTGAACCAGAATCAGAACAATGACTTTGCCGAAAAAGTAGACAATGCCCAGCACGGGAATCACCGAAACGCCGGGACCATAATAGCCGCCGAGGAATAGCGCCGCGCCAATCGCGCTGATGAGAAACACATTCAAAAATTCTGCGAGATAAAACAGCGCGAACTTCATACCGGTGTATTCGGTGTGATAACCCGCGACGAGTTCGGACTCCGCTTCGGGCAAATCGAACGGCACACGGTTCGCTTCCGCCGTCGCGCTAATGATATAAATCAGAAACGCGATGGGACCGACGGGGAGGAAAAAGACGAACCAACCGAGACCAAACAGCCCGCTCTGCGCTTCAATAATTTTTGTCAGCGACAGCGAACCGACGAGCAGTAGCACAACGGTGATCGCGAGCACCTG
>JBBSHK010000035.1:0-12188 GCA_038253185.1 Anaerolineae bacterium
AAGAGTGCGGTGAATCCAAAAAAATTTCGCAGGTCGATGTAGAACCGCGTGGTGTCAATGCCCAGACCGAAAAACATCCGCTGATAATTCTGGATTCCGACCAGCGTATAATCCGGTGTCGCCGTACGCCAATTCGTCAGCGAGACCCACGCGGTATAACCGATAAAGTAATAGACGAACCACGCGATCGCAATAATCGCAGGCAAGATGGTCAAGACCGCGACCGGACGTTCCCAATTAGCACCCTTCATTCATTCCTCCAGCCCAAGCCCGTGAAGCTCCCTCCCTTAATCCCTCCCCCGCTGAGCGGGGGAGGGAGGGGGTGCCCTGCGCTTCTCTACTTTATTGTTTCTTGAAACCAGCGTCGATCGCGGCTTGCACCAACGCGTTCTGCGCGGCTTTCACATCGCCGTCAGCGCTGAACTTGATGACGGTATCCGAGAATGCTTGCTTCCACGAGGGATCAACTGCCGAGCCGTGAACGATGATCGGGATGATGCGCGAGACTTTGAAATCCGCCGCCGACGACTTGAGATAATCGTCGAACTTGCTGTAATCGCAGTCGGTGCGCGAGCAGATCGAGCCTTTGTTGATGTTAAAGACTTCCTGCGCCTCTTTGCCCGTGATGATCTTGAGCCAGTTGGTCGCGTTGTCTTTGTTCGGCGCTTTCTGCGGCATGGCGAAACCGTCGGAGACGAGCAGGAAACTGCCCTTGTTGCCCGGAGCAGGAACGCCCGCATAGTCCGCCGCTGTTTTCTTGGCGTGGACAAACTCGCCATCCGCCCAGTCGCCCATGATGTTCATCGCGGCTTTGCCGTCGATTACGAGCTTGGTCGCCTGGTCCCACGAGAGTGAGTCGCGGTCCTGGTTGGTGTAGGTCAGCAGCTTTTTGTAGGTCTCGAGCGCCTGCGTCACCTTCGCATCTTTCCACGACATCGTGCCGTTCTCGAGGGCGAGCATTCCATCCGGACCCACGGTGCCGAGCAGCACGACTTCAAAAGTTTGCGGACCCTCGAACTTGTTCGCGCCGCCCATCGCGAGAGCGAGTACGCCCTTTGCCTTGAGCGCGTCTGCGACTTTGAAGAAATCGTCAAAAGTCACCGGCGGCGTCAGTCCATTGTCCGAGAAAACTTTTTTGTTGACCCATAGCACGTTGCCGCGGTGGATGTTCAGAGGTACGGTGTAGATGTGACCCTTATAGTCGAGCAGCTTTTTGAGATCGTCGGGCATCACGCTGCCTTCGGTCGCATTGACGACATCTTCGACCGCGGTCAGATATTTTTCGGGGTCGTACTGGATCACTTCTTTACCCGCGTGCAGCATAAAAACGTCGAACGGATCGCCGCTTTGCAGCTTGGTCAAGTTCGCCGCTTGAAAGTTCACGCCGCCGCCGCCCGCGATACCCGCGTGTACGACGTCAACGCCGGGGTACTGCTTTTTGTACAGGTCATAGAGACCGTTGATGCCGGCGAATTCACCACCGGACGTCCACCAGTTGCCGACGAGCAATTGACCACCCGCGGGCTTGGGGAACAACATTTTGATGTCCGGGTTCTTGGGATCGAACTTGGACATGAATGCCTGCGCGTCCGCTTTGGCGGGAATGAAAATCTTGGCACCTGCGGTGAGCGCGTCGGGATTCGTAATCTGCGCGAACGACGCGTCCTGAATGTGCTTGGCGTTGGTCAAGCCGTAAATCGCCCAAGACCAGTCCGCGTTGCCGAGGAATTTTTGGGCAAGGTCGGGCAGTTTGTCGCCTTGCGCCACCGTGTACGCTTGACCTGCCGAGGTAGACGGAGCGTTGGTCGCGCTGCCGGCGGAGGTGGCTTGTGGCGCAGCGGTTCCTTGCGGCGCGCTGGTGGCGGGCGCGGGCTGTACCGCACCACCGCAGCTCACGGCAACCAGCGCCAGAACGATCAGAAACGAAACGAACATTAGTCGTTTCATAGGATTCTTCTCCCTTTGGAATAAAGTGTGTGTTGTGAATGGTCGGTCGGGTTTTATTCTCGATTTATTTTTGGATCACCCCCCTTCAATTTATGATTGCTGCGCTCCGAAGGAGCGCGCGAATTTGAATCCGCAGTTATTCCAGCCTACTGGCTGTACGATACTGCTCGCTCGCTTGATCCAATGCGGCGCGCACGCGTTGCACCGCCGCGCGAATTTCGCCTGTGCCCGGGACAAATTTACCGTGCGCTCCTTTGAGCAGGGGCGAAGAAAATTCGCCAACGGTCATTCCCGCTTTTACAAATTGCGCAACGTTACTCGCGTTCAGCCCGCCGTCCATCATCAGGTCCACTTTATCTTCGAGACCGTGCGTCACAATCATCTCGTGCAATCTCCGCATATACGGCTCGAACATTGGATTTACAATGTGCGGACTGCGACCCACTTGCGGCGGTTTCCAAAACGGATACCATGTTTCGTATTCGACGATGTCCACGTACGGAATCAGCGGCTCGAACGCGCTCAGCGGAATTCCTTCCCAGCCCCACACGCCAACTTTTAGTCCCAACTCCTTGATGAAAAAAATATGTTCGACAATGGTTTCGCCGGTCGTCTCAATCGGCAGCGAAATTAAATTTACGCCGGCGTCCGCCATTTGGCGCAACTGGTCTTGCGTCGGGCGATGCATTTGTAATTGCGCTTCGATTTCCAGACGTGTGCTCGCGCGCGCGGCTTCCAAAATGTCGATGCCGCCGCGCGGCATCCCGAACTGCATATAAATCCCGTCGCGCACTTCGATATGAATCCAGTCCGCGCCGCCCTCTTCCAATTCTTGGATCTGCGCGCCGAGAACCGTATAGTCCGCCCAAAATAATCCCGCGGCGATTTTCACCTTGCCGTCCATTTTTCCAATTGCCTCGCGTGTGCCTTTCATAGGTGCTCTGCTGAAACCATCGAGAGAATGGCGCGCCGTCCGATCTCCGCGACCTCTTCGTCTTCCGCTTCCGATAATCCACTCACCGCGACCGCGCCGACAACCTGACCGTCCAAGATGACGGGTAGTCCTCCGCCCCAACCGACGTAGCGCAGGTCGCCGAAATTCGTCAGCGAAAATCCGCGCTCGGGGTCACGCGCCCGCGCGCCAAGCTCGCGCGAGGGTTTGCGTTCGCGCGCCGCGGTAAAGGCTTTGTTGGAGGCGATCTGGATGGAAGCGAGCGGCGCGCCGTTCATACGCAACAGCGCGATTAATTCGCCGTGGGAATCGGAGACGGCGACCACCGCGGACTTGCCGCGCCGCGAAATTTCCGCTAACATCGCGTCGAGCGCGCCTCGCGCTTCATCTTGTCCCAAGATAGTCTGTAGCTGCATTCACGCTCCTTCGATGGTTCGGCGCGTTGAATTGAGATGCTGGCTGCGAAAGAATTCACGCAGGTTCACGCGAAGTTTAATAAGGAGGGTCTGGTCATTCGACGACCACCGGTTGTGGAGACGCGCAAATTCTAGCACACGAAGGTTGCAACTGCAAACAGGAACTCGCGCAGAACGCGCTCCCAGAAATACGATTCATCTCAGCTCATTACAAGCATCCACGCCGGAATCCCAAATAGCTCGCGCCATCTCTCTTCATCGCGCGTTGTGGCTGAATGGCGTCGCAACACGCGTTCGCCGTCCTCGTTTGACTCTAATAGACGAATCAAATAAAACTCGTATGATGTGTCATTTCGAGGAGCGAAGCGACGAGAAATCTCAGCGCTGTGGAAACCGAGATTTCTCGCACCTAAAGGTATCTGCGACTCCGCTCGAAATGACATCGACCGACATACTACGACTTTTATTTGTGTTGTCTATAAGGAGTGGTAATCCGCGTGATGCGAGTAGGCAAAGTGTGCGTGCGGTGCGCTAGAAAATGGAAATAAAAATGTCGAATGAAAAACCAGGGTGGTGGACACTGGGCTTGATCGCCTTCCGACAACTTGACCGGCGCATTGTCCATTTGATGGCAAAGTACGCGGTCACGTTTTTGCGTTGGGCGCTGGCGATCACCTTTATCTGGTTCGGCGCGCTAAAGATTTTTGGCGTGAGTCCGGTCGGCGATCTGGTCGCCAAAACGGTGCCGTGGCTGCCGCGCGAATTTTTTGTGCCGTTCCTCGGCGTGTGGGAAGTCATCATCGGCTTGGGACTGCTGACGCGCGTCGCGCTGCGATTGACGCTGCTGCTCTTTTTCGCGCAGATGGCGGGAACGTTTCTGGTGCTGATCCTGCTGCCGAGCGTTTCATTTCAGAATGGTAATCCATTGCTCTTGACCGACACCGGCGAGTTCGTCGTCAAAAATTTTGTATTGTTGAGCGCGGGTGTGGTGATCGGCTCGACCGTGCGCCGCCCGACCGAAAAAATGCCGGAGCGATAAAATTTTTCTAGGAGAAAGCATATGACAGAACCGACGACGAACAAGTCGGTCGAACGTTTACGCAAGCAAGCGGCGCGCGAGGAAGCGAGTGCCGCGCGCGCGAACGATTCCAACGCGCCGGTCGCTACTGTCCCGCGTCGAACGCGTAATTACCGCGCGCTGGTTTTCCAGGGGTACGTCGTCGCGGCGGTGCTAGTATTCGCCGTGCTCGCGGTGCTGGCGCATTTCGCCGCGTATTTTCCGCTTGACCTGATGATCACGCGCGCGCTGCAAGCCTTCAATCCCGGCTGGTTCGACGCGCTGATGCAGGCGGTGACGTGGGTCGGGCGTCCCGCGCCGCAAGCGGGCTTGCTCTATGGCGTGCCGATTATTTTTTTATTCGTCGTCGGTTTGCGCTGGGAATCGGTCGCCGCGTTGTTCGCCGCGGCGGGCTATGCGATGAGCTTGTTAATCAAGCTGGTGGTGAATCGCCCGCGACCGGAAGCGGGACTGGTGCGCGTGTTCGAGGTCGTGCGTGAGACCAGTTTCCCCAGTGGACACGTCGTGACCTACACCGCGTTCTTTGGCTTTCTCTGGTTCCTGTGCTACGTCCTGCTCAAGCACTCGTGGCAACGCACACTGCTGTTGTTTCTTTTGGGCGGGATGGTGATCCTTATCGGACCGTCGCGGATTTATTTGGGCGAGCACTGGTTCAGCGATGTCATGGGCGCGTATCTTTTGGGAAGCGTCTGGCTGGCGCTCACGATCTATGTGTATCGTTGGGGCAAGCCGCGTTTCTTTGTCCACCAACCGGTCGCGCCCGAGCAGCCGCAAGCCGCCGCGCGCTGAACCATGCGGGTTACCTCACGAATTGGGGAATGGGACACAGATTAAAATTATTTTTTCTGTGTTCATCTGCGTGTATCTGCGTCCAAATCTATGAGGTGCTGTATCGGGTCTGACTCACAATAGGGAGCGTAAAATGGCAGAAGCAACCGTGAAAAAACCAATCGAGCAATTGCACGATCAGGCGGAAAAGGTCGATGCCGCGGTAGATAGGAAAGAAGTTGCGCGGCAATCGTTGACCGTGCCCTATCTTGTGCGGCAATACCGCGCTTTGATCTTTCAGGGCTATGTCGTCGCCGCCATCATCGCGTTCGGAGTCCTTTTCTTTTTTGCGCGCACCGTCGCGTACTTTACGTTTGATGTGACGATCGAACAGGCGGTGCAAAATTTCAAACCGGATGGGTTCGATTTCCTGATGCGCTTTGTGAGCGGATTGGGCTTTAACCCCATTGTGTATCCACTGTGTGGTCTGGTGATTTTGTTTTTGTTCGTCACCGGCTTGCGCTGGGAAGCGGTAATGTTGGTTTTCGCGGGTGCGGGAGTTTCGCTGCTCGGCGCGGTGACCAAGATCGTGGTGCATCGCCAGCGCCCAACGCCCGAACTGGTCAATGTGTTCGCCCCGTTGAACGACTATTCTTTTCCCAGCGGGCACGTGCTGTTGTTTACAGCGTTCCTCGGATTTTTATTTTTCCTGATTTACACTCTGAACAAACACTCGTGGGGGAGAACGCTCGGGTTGATCTTTTTCGGCGGACTCGTCGCGCTCGTCGGCGTATCGCGTGTGTACTTGGGTCAGCACTGGCCCAGTGATGTCATCGGCGCATATCTTTTGGGAAGTGTGTGGCTGGCGATCACAATCTATGTGTATCGTTGGGGCAAGCCGCGTTTCTTTGTGACGCAGCCGGTCGCGCCGCCCGCGCCGCAAGCCGTCGCCGAAGCCAAGTCCGAACCCGCGAATCTGCGCGCGGGTTGAAGGGAAAAAATGCAATGAGCAAAGCAGCTATCAAAAAATCCTCGCTCCCCGCGCGCAAGAATTCATCCGCCGAACTTCCGAAGGAGCCGGTGAATCGCTCCGGCAACCTACTGCTCGTCACGGTTCTAGTGCTCGCGACGATGGCGCTCGTGCCACTCGCGTTCGCCGCGCACACCATCCGCTATTTCGATTGGGACCTCGCCATCTCGCACGCGGTGCAGGGCATTACGGTTCCGGGATTCGACGGACTGATGCTTCTCATCGGCGCGCCCGGTTATCCGCCGCAGGTCTATTTGCTCGTCGTGGTGATCCTCGCGGCGTTGTGGCGCGCGCGACTGAAATGGGAAACGGTGTGCGAGGCGTTCGCGATTGTGGGAATCGGCGTCGTGGGACTGGCGGTAAAAATTGCGGTGGACCGTCCGCGTCCCGACCCGAATCTGATTCACGTGGCGACTCCCGGATTGGACGGCGGCAAGTTGAGTTTCACGGCGGGGCATGTCGAGTCGTATGTCGCAATCCTGGGATTTTTATTTTTCCTCGCGTATATCTCACGCGACCATTCGCCCTGGCGCACGCTGGAGCTAATCGTCTTCGGACTGATGATTGCGTTGATTGGTCTCGCGCGTATTTATTCCGGGGAACATTGGCCCAGCGATGTGCTCGGCGGATATTTGCTCGGCGCAATTTGGCTGGCGCTCACGATCCGTTTGTACGAATGGGGCAAGCCGCGCTTTTTCCGCAAGTAGGGGCATACCCTTGTGGTTGCCCAACCGACATAGGGCGAGCATCCCTCAGACCCCGAGGGACTGAGGGGCAAGGCATCGCCCCTACCAGTCAATAACGAACGCCGCGAAAAATTTCGCGGCGTTTGGTTCAAGCAGAGTCGGCGCAATCAAAAACTTCCAACCGCGCTCACATCGTCGTCATAAAACTTAAACAGTTCATCAAAGCCGCCGAGCTTGAATGTTTCCATCAGCTTGGGCGGCACATTCGCGACGCGTACATCGCCGCGGCGCGTGGCGCGACGCACTTGTTTCAGCGCCGAGATGAGCGCGCGAAACGCCGCGCTGCTCAGATATTCCGCCTCGCGCAAATCGACCACGATGCGATAACGTCCCTCATCAATAATTTTCTGAAGCGCCTGCTCGAACTGCGGAGCGGTGCTCGAATCGACGCGCCCGCCAACCTGTACGAGATCGACCCGCTTTAACTGCTGAATGTGTACTCGAAAAGCCATTGCTGCTCCTCCTTTTTCGCGCGAAAAAGTTGACGACCACTTCAGAGGACAACTGGTTTCAAAACTGAGTTTGGTAAACAATCTTATCGCTGCGCTAAATTGATCGGAGCATAAGAAGCATACGCAACGGGGTCTTGACACCAGGTGAAATGAAAGCTGCAAAGATTATAGCACGTTGAAAATTCAACAGCAATCGCTGACCCTCCAGCAGACGGAGAGATGTTATTCCGCCGCCAGCGCGTGTGTGGAGGTCGTCAGCGCCTCCGCCTCTTCGGGCAGTTCGTGAATTTCCGCCTGCCGCCGCGCCGATGGAATAATTCCTTCCGGGCGCAGAATCATCATCAGCACCAAGAGCGCGCTGTAGATCAGCAGACGATAGTCCGAGACCGGGCGCAGCACTTCGGGCAGACCGATCAAGACGACCGAGCCGACGATGACGCCGGGGATCGAGCCCATCCCGCCGATGATAATCAATGCCAGGGCATTGATCGAAACGAGCAGCGTAAAATCGTCAGGAAAAATCGCGTGCTGGCGCGAAGCGAAAATCGCGCCGCCGAGCGCGGCAAAAATTGCGCCGAGCGCGAACGCCAAAAGTTTCGCATGAACGGTATCAATGCCCATCGCCGCCGCGGCATCTTCATCTTCGCGCAGCGCGACCCATGCGCGCCCGATGCGCGATTCATTCAACCGCGCGGCGATGATGGCGGTGAGCAAACACGCGCTGAGAATTAAATAAAAGAAAGGTGTCGAGCTGCCAAACTCGATGCGCGGCAGAGGAGGAACGCCGAGATTGATGTCCGGCAGTCCGACGTTCAAAATTCCTTGAGGTCCGCCGGTGACCGGATTGAATTTGAAAAGGATGCGAATAATTTCGCCAAAGCCGAGCGTGACGATTGCCAAATAATCGCCGCGCAATCGCAGCACCGGCAGACCGAGCAGCACGCCCGCGAAGCCCGCCGCAATCAGCGCGAACGGCAGCGCGATCCAAAACGAGAGGTGATATGGATAGACAGGTGCGGAAAGATACGCGACGACGTACGCGCCGATGGCAAAAAAACCGACGTAACCGAGATCGAGCAGCCCCGCGAACCCGACCACGATATTCAGCCCCAGTCCGAGCAACACAAACAGTCCAATCGAGCCGAGCACTTGATTCCAATAAATGCCGATTTGCAGCGGCGCGAGGAGGAGGAAGAGCAGCACGAACGCCAGGGTCGCGCGCCGCAAGGTTTGCGATGAAACGCGCGCGGTGGTGATCGCTCTGCGTGAGGCGCTCCATTCGCGCGCGGCGCGCCACAGGTGATAGAGCAACGCGCCGAATGCGCCGAGCAGCGCGCCGCCGATAATCATAATCACCGCGCCCTCGATCACGGGCTGCTCGAACGCCAGCGCCTTGACCAGATCGCGATTTATTTTATCGAATGCAAAGTTGACATCAAAGCCCGCCCCAAAGAGCGCGTTGACGAGCAGATTAAATGCCGCGAGCAGCGCGCCCGCGATGCCACTCGCCACCAACGCGGCAGTGATGGATGCCAGAAAAGAATGGCTGCGTCGCGCGGCGAGCACGCCAGTCCACAACGCGATCAACGCGAGCAGCACGCGACTGAATTGCGGATTGGTCAGCGTTGGTTTTTCGGCGGCAACCTGATTCGCGGTCGCGCCTTGCGCCGAGAGCAGCATCCCGTTTAACGTCAGTCCCTCGAACACGCCGTACAGTCCGATCAACACAACAAAGAGTGTGACGAGACCGACGATAAAGCCGAGACGCGCGGCGGTGGAAAAATTTGTCTTCACCTTAGTTATGAGTTATTCGCCATCGTTGCCAAAGTTTAAAACTTTCCGACGCCTTTCATTTAGCGTTTTGCATTAGACATTGCTCATTGTGCATTGTTCATTGTTTCACGCTTTTTCTTTCCCTAACACTTCGCCCAAAATTCCGCTCGGTCGGAAAATTAGAACGAGCACGAGCAGCGTGAACGCGATCACATCTTTGTATTGCGACGGGATGTCGAGCGCGGTCGGACCGAGCGATTCCGCCAGCCCGAGAAAAATTCCGCCCAGCATCGCGCCGGGGATATTGCCGATGCCGCCGAGCACCGCCGCGGTGAACGCTTTGATGCCGGGGAAAAATCCCATCTGCGAACTGATCTGACTGTTGTGAAAGCCGAGCATCACGCCTGCCGCGCCTGCGAGCACCGAGCTGATCGCGAAGGTCGTGACAATAATTCGATCGACGTTAACGCCCATCAATGCCGCCGTCTCTTTATTCGTGGCGACGGCGCGCATCGCGCGACCCGTGTTCGTGCGCTGCACCAAAAAGTACAGCGCGAGCATCAGCACCAGCGAGATGACAAATACCAAAATGCCGGTGCGCGTGACCGCAATGCCGCCGACCGGAACGACGCCTTGAATCAAGTCGGGTTTGGTGTAAACGCGAATCTGCGCGCCAAAAATCAGACGCGCGGCTTCTTCCATAAAGGTCGAGGCGCCAATCGCCGTAATTAGCGGCACCAGTCTCGGCGCGAAACGCAGCGGACGATACGCCAATCGTTCCAGCAAGATGCCGGCGAACATCGAGGTCGTCATGCCGACGATCAAGATGATCAGGATTCCAAGCACCGGATTATTTTTAATCATGCCCGTATTCGTCAGTCCGACCAGCGAGAAAAAGCCCGCGTACGCGCCGACCATCATCACATCGCCGTGCGCGAAATTGATCATAAAGAGAATGCCGTAAACGAGCGTATAGCCGAGCGCAATCAGCGCATACACGCCGCCGAGCACGAGACCGTTGGCGAATTGCAAGCCCCACAATTCGAGCGGGAAGGAGCGCGTGGTTAGCACGAAAGCGATGCGCACAAGAAGAAACAGAACCGCGATGGATGCCACGGCGGCGATCCAGTTGACGCGCGTCAACGCGGAAAACAAACGGGAGGGGTTAACGGCTTTGCCGGAGGAAATTTCTTGAATCGTCACAGCTTGTTTGCCAGTGGAAAGTGGCGAAAAGTTTAGCAGAAAAGAAAAGCGGTGTCAACGAGTTGGAAGTTAGAAGGTCGAGGTTGAGGTTGAGTGGAGGAACAGAAACTCCTCTGCCGATTTTTCATCGAAGAGGAGTGAGAGCGGGAGACGGGATTCGAACCCGCGGTCCTCTGCTTGGGAAGCAGATGCTTTACCGCTAAGCTACTCCCGCAACTTTATTCAATTATATACCGGTGACTGTTCGAGTCAAGCGCGCGTTAAGAAACCATCCGCCGTCGTCACAGTCTGCGCATGTCGGTGTTGTACTCTTCAGAACAGGAGGTATAACGATGGAACCGAAAATAGAATGGCTCGGTCACGATAGCTTTCGACTCACCGGCGAAAAGACCATCTACATCGACCCGTGGAAAATTTCTGGCGGTGCGCCCGCCGACGTCATCCTGATTACTCACGATCACTTTGATCATTTCAATCAAGAAGACATTGACAAGGTGCGCCAACCCGACACGGTGATCGTCGCGCCGAAGGCGGTCGCCACACAGTTGAAGGGCAACGTACAAGAGGTCAAGGCAGGCGATACGACGGAGGCGAACGGCGTTCGGGTGGAAGTGGTTGCGGCGTACAACACGCACCCCGACCGCACCAAATTTCATCCGCCAACATACGGCGGTGTCGGCTATATCGTCACGCTCGGCGGCAAGCGCATCTATCACACCGGCGATAGTGACCTGACTCCCGAAATGAAAAATGTACGGTGCGACATCGCGCTGATTCCTGTCAGTGGCACCTTCGTGATGACCGCCGCCGAAGCTGCCGAAGCCGCGAACGCGCTCCAGCCGGAAGTGGCGATCCCGATGCATTGGGATGACATCGTCGGCTCGTGGGAGGACGCCAACGAATTCAAAGAAAAAGCGCAGGTGCCGGTCGAAATCCTCGGCAAGAAAACCTAACTTGAGGCACAAAACAAACCCCCGCGAATTCGCGGGGTTTTGTTTTTTCAGCTTTTGGTCTCTTCGGAAGGTTGGTCCGGTGCCGGACGATTCGGCAAGGTTGACGCCGTGCTTGTTCTCGTCCGCATCGTACTGCTTGAAGCGCGGCGTGAGCGCGCGGGCGAGGGATTCGTGGAATAGGTCGTGCGCCTGGAGGTGGCGGGTCCGGTGTGACGGTAGGCAAACCAAACTGCCGAAATCACGAACGACGCGACGGCGATGATTTGCGCGGCGGGCACGCCACTAATCAGCCAGGCGTCAGGTCGCTGCATCTCGGTGAAAAAACGCACCGCCGGATAAAACATTCCGTATAGCAGCAGCATATCGCCCGGCTTGAGCGAAGCCGAATATTTGCGGGCGATAAAAAGCAAAAGCCCCGTAACGACGAGCATCGCCAACGATTCGTACAGAAAAGTCGGATGAAAACGCGTCGTGTCCGGCAAGCTGACAAATTGCGGCAAGCGATGCGCGGCATCAATCGGAATGCCCCATGGCAAATCGGTCGGATAACCGTACAATTCCTGATTGAAAAAATTACCCCAGCGACCGATGGCTTGACCCAGCGTGAGTCCCGGCATCGCGAGGTCCACCCATTGCCAGAAACGCAGCTTGGCGTAACGGCAGTAAATATACAGACCCAAAATGCCACCTACGACCGCGCCGTAAATTCCCAAGCCGCCGCTGCGCGGATTCAACACTGCAATCAAATTCGTCAGCGCATCTTTTGAGAAGTAGCCGAGTGGATCGCCCTGCGCCACATCGGACAGCACGTGATACAGTCGCGCGCCAATCACGCCGAGCACTAGCGCAAAGAGCAGCGCATTCCACACA
>JBBSHK010000036.1:0-12083 GCA_038253185.1 Anaerolineae bacterium
GGTGTAGGTCGGCTGTGTCCAAGTGGCGCCACTATCAAAACAAAAGAAAACGCCCGAGACGCCGACACCGTCGGTGAAGGGGCAAGTAGTATCGTTACCGGCGTTGCAAGCTTCCATATCGATCTCGTCGTTCGCGCCCGATACGAGAATGTTTGGACGATTGGCATCTACTGCCAGCGCGGGTTCGTTTTGTTTGTTTTCTGAAAAAGGAGCGGGAGGGCTACCCATACTCACCAATGTATCGCCAGCTACCGCCGCGGCGGTCAGCGTGGATAAAGTGAGCAACAAAGTAACCACCGACGCGCTAAGAATTATTCGTTTCATCGCTTTCTCCTGTTTGAGTTTAAATTGGGACGTGGTCTGCGAGCCACAGTAACTTGGCATGAACCTCCTTCATTAACCCAAAGATAGTAATTCGATTATCAGTCGGCAGCGTAAGAACCATAGCCCGCACATTGATTGGGATGAAGGCTCGTGAGCTGGAAGCTTGGGCAACAAATTACAAGTGGTTCCTACGCGTCGTATTATACCAAGAAATTGAAACGAGGTCCTAGTCGGCAAGCGCGCGCTACGCGGCGAGTCTTTCAGCTCGCCTTTGCCTTGCGTCGCTTGATATCGTTGAGCAATCCACCCTGGAGAATGATCACGAATTCGCGCGGACTCATGTAATGCTTGACCGGAATCTCGACATTTTGTGTGACGTTGCGCACGATAATCGAATCACTCTTCAGGTCTTGATCGACATTATTGATTTCGAGTATGTCACCTTGCGCGATGTTGTCATAGTCGCTTGGGTTGACGAATTGCAGCGGCAATAATCCAAAGTTGATCAGATTCGAGCGATGGATGCGCGCGAACGATTTGGCAATCACCGCGCGCACGCCGAGATACATCGGCGCGATCGCGGCGTGCTCGCGCGAAGAGCCTTGCCCATAATTTTCACCGCCGACGACCAAGCCGCCGCCTTTTTCTTTGGCGCGCGCCGGAAAAGTCGGATCAACATATTGAAATACAAACTCGCTGATCGCGGGAATATTGGAGCGCAATGGGAGAATGCGCGCGCCCGCGGGCATGATGTCGTCGGTCGAAACACCATTGCCGAGCTTGAGCAAAACTTCGCCGCGCAAGGTTTCAGGCATTGGCGGCACTTCCGGCAGCGGCTTGATATTCGGTCCCAAATAAATCTCAAGCGAATCGGAATTCGCGGGTGGATAAATAAAGCCCTCGGTGTACTGGATGAAATCGTCCGGCTCTTGCACTTTCGGCGGCTCACCCAAATCGCGCGGGTCGGTCAGCACACCCATGATCGCCGTCGCCGCCGCGACTTCCGGGCTGCACAAATACACCTTGTCATCTGCGGTGCCGCTGCGCCCGCGAAAGTTGCGGTTGAAGGTGCGAATGCTCACACCGTTCGAGGGTGGCGCCGCGCCCATGCCGATGCAGGGACCGCACGCGACTTCCAAGCCGCGCACCCCCGCCATTGCCATCTCGAACATTCCGCCGTCGTGCTCGACGTTGATCAAGATTTGACGCGAGCCGGGCGAAAGCGTCGCGTGCAAATTCGGCGCGACTTTTTTTCCTTTGAAAATATTCGCCACCATCATCAGATCGCGGTAGGACGAATTGACCGATGAGCCAATCGCGACCTGACGCACCGGCATCCCCGCGATCTCGCGCACGGGCACGACATTATCAGGACTGTGCGGCTGCGCGATCAATGGTTCGAGTTGCGACAAATCAATTTCGATTTCTTCATCGTAGCTCGCGTCGGGATCAGCGCGGAGCGGTTGCCAATCCTGTTCGCGATGCTGTGCTTTCAAAAAACGGCGCGCCTGTTCGTCGCTCGGAAAAACGCCGCTGGTCGCGCCAACCTCCTGTGTCATATTCGCAATCGTCTCGCGTTCGTACACGCTCATATGATCGAGTCCGGGACCGGTGTATTCCATCACCTTGTTCACACCGCCCTTGACCGAAATGCGGCGCAACAGTTCAAGAATCACATCCTTCGCCGAGGTCCACAGCGCGAATTCGCCGACGAGCCGCACGTTCACCACCTTCGGCATTTTCAAATAGAACGGTTCGCCCGCCATTGCCGCCGCGACTTCCAAGCCGCCCGCGCCGATGCCCAGCATTGCCAGCGCGCCGGCGCTGCACGTATGTGAATCGGAACCGAGAATCGTTTCGCCCGGCACATCGAAACGTTCGAGGTGCGCGAAATGCGAGATGCCGTTGCCCGGTCGCGAAAAAATCGCGCCGTACTTTGCCGCGCTGGTCTGCAAGAAAAGATGATCGTCTGGATTTTCAAAACCGGTCTGGAGCATATTGTGATCGACGTAGGTCGCGCTCACGCGGTTCCGCACGCGCGGAATGCCCATCTGCTGAAATTGCAGCCACACCACCGTGCCGGTCGCGTCTTGCACGAGGGTCTGGTCGATCTTGATCGAAATCTCTTTGCCCGCGATCATTTCGCCCGAGACGAGATGCGATTCGATAATTTTTTGCGTGAGATTTTTTCCCGCCATCCATATTTCTCCGTTGAAAATTTTTACTGCTCGACTAATTCACATTATACGCGTTTGTTATCGGGCTGCAATAGAATGAACGATGAAAATAAAAAAGGGACACAGCGGATTGTGCCCCTTTCGATTCCACAAAAATTATTGCTCAACGCCTGCGCGCTTTGCCCGGCGGCACGGAATAAGTCGGCGTGTTCGCCACGGGTCGCGCCGTCACTCCTACGGGCGCTTTCCACATCAACCATCCAACCCACGCGAGGAAAACGGGATTCACGATGAACCCTTCGAGTGCGGCAGGTCCCAGCAAGAGCGGGTTATTTGGATCGAGAATCAACAGCCGCCCCAAATAAATGACGACCAGCAATAGACCAGAAAGCAAGCCGACGTAGCCGACGTTACGTGTGAACGCGCCGTTGCGAAGAATCAACCACGCGAGCACCAACGTGCCAAGACCCGCAACTCCGAATGTCAAAAATCCGCGCGGATCAATTTGACTGGGCAGGTCTGCCAGACTTGCCGCATTCGCGGCGGGTGCCTTGACCGCATTGGCAAGATCGTACGCGCCGTGAATTGCCGAACCGCCCGCGCCGACGAGCGCGAGCAACAATCCCCAAAACGCAAAACCTTCATCTGCCTCGCGCACGCGCTGGTAAATGCCGACGATCGCGGCGGTGGTAAAAATTCCGCCGAGCGTCAAGAAAATTGAAAATAAAAGCGGGTTCTTGAGCACGACGAACGAGACGCTGTACAAAAATCCAGAGACTGCTGCGAGCATCGCATACAATCCCGCGAACTTGCCGAACGAAGAAAACATGAGACACCTCCTCTAAAAAAGTAACATGCGCCGCGCATTGAAAAATTTACGCGGCGCAATAATTCAGATGCAACTCGAAACGCGCTTGAGCAAATGTATTCCCTCCGAAAATTGTCCTGAAAATCTTTAGGACTCTGCCCCTTCGCGTTGGCGAACGAGCGTGATGGCGATACACGCGGGGCAAGAGGCATCCGCCCACGCGGCGTAACGCTCGGCGGCAGTAACCCGTTCTGCGCTCCGCGCGCGTCCGCGCGAGGTTCTTTTCACCGCGAGCCAGCCCACGATGCCGAGCAGCAGAACCGCGACGACGATGCCAATGATGATTGGCGGCGGGAGCTTTAACAGTGAGAGCACAAAGCCGCCGATGTAGCCAATCGCGAAATGCCAACTTAGGAAAAACGCGCTGCCGACAACGAGACCGGGCAGAAAATGCGCCAGTGGAAGTTCGGCGAGTCCCGACGCGGGCACGGTCGCGATCCGCACGCCGGGTGTGGTCAACCCCAACGCGACGGCGGCGGTGCCGCCGCGTCGGACGGTCTCCATTGCGCGGTCGAGGCGCGTTTTCGTCAGTCCAATGTAATTGCCGAGGCGATAAATGATTCGTCTCGCGGGACCTTTGGCGATAGAGTACTGCACGAATCCGCCGACGACCATCGGAATTAGTATGGCGAAAAAGACGAGGAGGAGAGGAAAGCGACCTTGTGCCGCGCGTGCTGCCGCGCCGAGCATAATCAAATCGGATGGAATGGGGACGGGCACGCCGATTTCCTTCAACATCATAATCGCGAAAACAGCAGCGAGTCCATAACTGTCAAGAAATTGATCGGCTAAAGCAGAGAGGCCCATCGCTCACCTACTGGATAATTTCACTGTACTCTACGCAGCGCGCGGGATTTTGAATTACTGAAGCGAGCAAATTATAGGACGCAAAATTGCGCGGGTCAATAGGGGAGCAAAAATAAAACCCGCGGTGACGCGGGTCAAGTCTGACGCGAGGCGAGAGAATTCGGCAATCTAAAACTTCTTTTATCGTTGCAGAATATCGGGAAGTGTTTGGCGCTCTAACTCACCAACTCTGCGCGTGAAGCCAAAGATCATCCTCACAACGCCTGAATACTCCACTGCGGATGCTGGAGCACGACCGAGCCCATCGAATTATTTTCGGGACTGAAGTAGATTTGCGACCAGCCCTCCAGTTGAATGTCGAAACGAATTTCGAGTTGCACCCACACGGACAGATTGGGATCGAGCAAACCGAACTCTATCGGCGGCATCGGCGTAAAGCCCGCGAGGAACGCATCTTTGAAACGCGATTCATTTTCCTCTTCGAGCAACGTAATCACTTGTTCGCGCGAGGCAAGAACGACCGGCTGCTCGACCGCATGTAACCTCGGTATGCCAAAGTCATGTGGCACCATCTGGATCGCGGTTTGCTTTAGGTGCAGCCAGCACTTGCACCACTTGTCATCTGCTGCCCACAACCAATGCCAATAACCGGTAAAGCCCTCGATCTTTCCAAACAGTTGGACAATCGGTGAAGACGCATACCGTCCGCTGTTGGAGGGGGGGCGACGCGCCGCTTGCAATTCAAAATGGGCGACCGCGCCGACGCTGGCGTAACTCGTCGGGTCGTCGTCGTAAGAGATGCCATTGAAAAAATGCAAACCATCGGTGAGAAAAAGCGCATTGATCCCGCGTTCGGTGTGCCAATCGGTGCTCGCCCACCAAAATACGCCATCGCGCGCGGGCGCTGCCGGGTTAGGGTCAACGTCCTGTGGTCCGATGTCATAGTACGCGGGAGTGACGCGAATCGCTCGCGCTTTGTCCACCGTGGTGGCGAATTGTTTATTGATGGCGGCAATCTGGTCGTCCAGGTCGGTGACTTCGGTCCTGACCCATTCCATCAATCGATCATTCAACACGCGCGTTTCGCGAATGCCCGCGCCAACCGTCTCAAATTGTTTCTGTCGTTGCTGTTGTGCCCGCCATTGCAATTCGCGCATGACGTGCAAGGCTTGCTGCGTGTCCTTGGAAACGCGATGTGACTTGTTGCGAACTTGATTGCTCTTACTCGGTTTGCGTGTAGTTCCCTTTGCCATAATTACTCCTCTGCCGAAAAAATACTTGTGCAATTATAAACCTTCCGCCACCAATTCCGCAATATCTTTGCGCGCAATTTGTTCTTCGACCCCTTTGCCTTTCGCGCCGTCTTCCAGCATCGTCATACAAAAGGGACACGCCGACGCGACGGTCTTGGCTTTGACATCTATCGCATCTTGAATGCGAAGTTGATTGATGCGCGTGCCGGTATTTTCTTCCAGCCACATCCGTCCGCCACCGCCGCCGCAGCACAAACCTTTATTGCGCGAGCGCGCCATTTCGATGAGATGCCCATCGCTGCTCAATGATTTCAAAATATCGCGCTGCGGCTCAAAGATGCCGTTGTAACGACCGAGATAGCACGAGTCGTGATAGGTGATGGTGTCGTTGATGGTCTGACGCGGCTTGATGCGACCGTTCCCGATTAGTTCATTGATGAACTGCGTGTGGTGAATCACATCGAACTTGGTGCCGACCGTGTCGGCGACGAACTGCGGGTATTCATTTTTGATGGTGTTGAAGCAATGTGGGCACTGCGTGAGAATCCGCTTGAAATTCAGCGCGCTCAAATTCTCGACGTTCTCCGTCGTCGCCATCTGATAAAGATATTCGTTGCCAAGACGCCGCGCCGATTCACAGTTGCAGCGTTCCTTTTGCATCACCGCGAACTTGACGCCCGCGGCTTGCAAAATTTTCACCACTGCGCGCGTGATTTTTTGATTGCGCGCATCGTACGCGCCGGCGCAGCCGACCCAATACAAAATTTCGTACTCTGTACCGGGTTTGGCAAATTCAATCCCCAAATCTTTGAGCGCGTCCCACCGCGCGGCTTTGGGGAGACCGTACGGATTGCCCTGACGCTCCATCGAGTCCATCGCGCGGTTCGACGGCGCTTGCGGCGCGCCTTCGGTCAGCGTGAGATAGCGGCGCAGATCGATGATGGTCGAAAGTTGATCGATGCCGACCGGACACGCTTCGACGCATGCCATACAACTCGTGCAGTCCCACAACTCTTGCGCGCTGATAAGGTCGCCGTGAATCTTGCGCGGCGCGACGGGCGACTCGTTCATCCCGTACTCCCACAACTTTACCTCGATCATTTTTGGCGAGAGCGCTTTGAACGTGAGCGACGCGGGACACGCCGCCTGACAACGACCGCAGCGCGTGCACGCGTCAAAATCCATTACCTGCTTCCACGAAAATTCTGCAAATTTCGCGATGCCGAAAGTCTCTTGCTCTTCGATGTTCAAAATCGGAGCGATCGCATTCGGCGGCGATATTTTTTTGAAAAAGGTATTCGTGCTGCTGGAAAAAATATGAAACTGTTTGGTGAACGGCAGGAACGCGATCCAGAAAAGTGTCAGCCCCGCGTGGACTGACCAAAAGCCAATGTGCGCGGAGCGAATCCAGTTTTCTCCGAGCGGTGTCCACAGCAAAGAGAGCGCGTAACCAATCGGCGAATAGACTTGCCACCACGGATGCGTCGCCGCGAGGCGGAGCGATTCAATACCAAATCCGGTGATGACCAATGTTAAGAAAGAGGCGACCACCCACAGGTCGTCGTCAAAATGCAGTTTGCCCTCGTTATAACCCCACAGCCGCCGCGGCTTTTTGATGTAACGAATATAAATCGCAATACACAAGCCGATGAAAGCGGCGAGCCCCGCGAGATCGAGCACCGTTTTGTAGAAAAAATAAAACGCGCCTTGCAAAACGCGAACATTGAACAGCAGGCGCGCGATGTCCCAATCGATCGTCGCGAGCGCGGTGCCGATAAACAGCAGCACCATACCCCACATCAAATTAAAATGCATAAAGCCCGCGGGCTGATTTTCAGTGACGGTCTTTTTCGTGGCGACGCCGAGCGTCAGAAAATTTTTGAGGCGCTGCGGGATATTATCAATTTTGTAACTGCCTTTGCCGCGCCGCCAAAAAAGAATGTGTTGGAGAAAACCCAGCGCGAAAATTCCGCTGCTCAAAAACGCGAGCGCGTAGAGCGTGAGCTGCATCCACTCGGGAATATTCCAAAAAGTGGGGCGGCAGACGAGGTCAGTAGGGCAGGAAAATTCGGGCATGGGAAGGTGACGGGTGACAGGGAGCGTCGCGGGTCAGGCGTCCAAGTGTCAGGTAGTAATGTGACACTTGACAAGCTCGCACTTGCGCTATTTCGCTTCTTTTGCCATTTCGACCAGATTTATTTTTGGTTCTTCGACGCCGCCCTTAACGGGCGGAATCGCGGAATACATTCCACCCGGGTCTTTCATTACGCGCGGTGTGCCCAAATCGGGACGCGGCGGTGGCACGATCAACTGCCTCTTGGTGAGAATCGCGCTGGCGCGATCATAGTACGACAATTCGTAATCGTGCTCCAAAACAATCGCGCCAGTCGGACATGCTTCTTCGCAAAAGCCGCAAAAGATACAGCGCAGAAAATTAATCTCATAGCGCGCGGCATAACGCTCGCCGGGCGAATAGCGCGCCTCGGTCGTATTTTCCGCGGGCAATACATAAATCGCATCCGCCGGACACGCCGCTGCACACAGCGAACAGCCAATACATTTTTCCAAGCCATTCTCGTGCCGCTTTAATTCGTGGCGACCGCGAAAACGCGGCGCGACCGGTTTCTTCTGTTCAGGGTACTGATACGTCACCGGCTTTTTAAACATTTCGCCGAGCGTCGTACCCAGTCCTCTCAAAATCGCTAGTGCACCATCTAAAACCATGGTTGCTCCGATTATTTCAGTCCCAATCGCGCACGCACAAACCTGCGATTTTCTTTCATTGCGGCGACGGCTTCGCGTGCCTCATCTTTGGACGCAATCAGCCCGGGATAACGTCTGTCAATCGCATAGGGGTTAAGCGCGCGCACTTTCTACCAAAGAATCGAAAGTTTTATCCGCGTGCGAGCAAAGCCGACAAAGTGCGCGTAATTCGTGCGTCTTGGGGAATTTGATTTCACAACTAACCAGAAACGATTTGAAATACTTCTCCGCCCGTTGTTCAGCATGAAAGCAGACAGCATCGTACGCCGGGATGCCTCGCGTTCGCATTTCCCTGACGGCGACGCGATAATCCTCTTCTGCCTTCTCGAGCCACTCGTCAAGTGTTTCTTCGCTCATAAAGTAGCTTGCCGTGCTCTACAATGTCCTGCATAAAATAGTCGCCAATTTCCAAGCGGTGTGCCAGTTCCTCAGGAGTACGGACGACGATGTCCATCGGAAAAGTCTTTCCTTCTACCACTTCATAGGCTCTGACGGCGCGTTTCACGGGTCGCTCTTCGCTCTCCATCACAATAAGCATATCCACATCGCTGTCAATCGTCGGCGTACCATGCGCATAAGAGCCGAAGAGGATCACTTTTTCAGGATTCAGCTGCTCGACAATCTTGTTAACCACCGCGCGGACTTGCAAACGCGTCATGCGTTTGAACCCGTTGCTTGCGCCACTCCGTGTTCTTCTCGCCACGCGTCGCGGCTTTACTTTTTTCTGTAGAGTTCGCTTGCTGTCTATTCGAGCCATCCGTGGATTACCCATCACTCGGTCGCTTTTTCTACTTTCACTCGCGCGCCCATCGGCAGATTATATGTCTTATCCAAATTATTTGGAATCGACACCACGCCCGGCGGAACATACCCATTCACGCGCGCCGGAAGTTCAATCGTCCGCGCCGGATTGGTATTGAATGAAACGCGCACGCGCTGTGAATTTTCAATCGCGAGTTCTTCCGCATCGTGCGAATTTAATTCGACGAACGGCTGCGGCACGCGCGGCTGCACAATCTCGGAGTGGTTGACCAACGTACCGCGATCGTACAACGAACGCGAGATCACCAATGCCAATCCTTCCCGCGTAGCGGTCGTTCGTCCTCCGTCGCGGAGTTCCATCGCGTTCAAATCAAATCGCGCGCTCGGATCGGATTCCGCCACGCTCGCCCACATCGCGCCGCTCACATCGCCGAACAATTCGCCCAACGCGATCTGTACCGGCTCGACCGATTCCGCGCCGACGGTGAGCACCGACGTGCGCCTTCGCGCAGTGGTAGCAAGGCGATCATAACTCATCTTGGAATAGAGCGGCACGCGCTGTGTAATCTCGTTCATCACGTCGGCGGACGAATGATAATTCCATTGTGCGCCCAATTGTTTCGCGATCTCTTGGATAATGCTCCAATCGGTGCGGGCTTGGCCGCGCGGTTTGATGGCGGCGCGGAAAAGCTGCACGCGGCGTTCGGTATTGGTAAATGTGCCGTCGCGCTCCGCCCACGATTGCGCGGGCAGAACCACATCTGCTTTCTTCGCGGTTTCGGTCAGGAATAAATCCTGCACAATGAGAAATTCCGGCTTGCGGAAACCAAAGGGGTCGCGCGCCGGATCGCAGCCCATCACGTACAGCGTCCTCGGTTTGCCGCTCACGATATCGCGCAGAGATAATCCTTTGGCATTGGTCGGCACGCGACCCACACCGCGATCCGGCAGAATGCCCATATCCATCGCACCGGTCGAATTGTTGTGTGGATACAGCGCGATCACGCCGTTGTCTTTGCGTCCGATGTGACCTGTCGCAACGGCGAGCGCGGCAAGTGCTGATTCAAGCGCAGGCTCTTGCTGCATCGCAAACATCATCTCGCGCCCAAAGAGTATCAGCGCGTTCTCGCTGGTCGCAAACGCGCGAGCGGCGGCGCGCAGCACATCATCGTCTAGTCCACACTTTTCCGCGTACTCGTGAATTGAATAGTCGGTGAGAGACTTCTTGAGTTCATCAATTCCATTCGTGCGACTCGAAACAAAATCCGCGTTGAACAAATTTTCATCCGAGATCGCGCGCAGCAGACCCGCGACGAAATAAGCTTCGGTGCCCGGACGATAAAGCAGCGATTGCTTTGAATGCTTCGCGAGTTTCGTAACGCGCGTGTTCGCCACAATCAAGTTCGCGCCCAGCTTGGCGGATTTCGATAAACGCAGGCGAATGACGGGTTGTTCTTCTTCCGCATCCGCGCCGAGCACGAGCACCGTCGTGTTCTTGCCGAGTTCGCCGAGATTCGTGCCGATGCCCGCGCCGAAATTTTTCACAAGGTCAGCGCCCGCGTTCCACTGCGACCAGCCGAGGCGATGCTCGAGATTGTTCGAGCCGATAACTTCGCGGAATAATTTTTGAAAGAGATAGAGGTCTTCGTTGGCGACGCGATCGCCCGCGAGTCCGGCGAGCGCGCTGCCGCCGTGTTCGGTCTTGATGAGATTCATACGGTACACTATCGCGGTGAGCGCGTCGTACCACGACACGGGCTTGAGCTCCGAGCCACTGCGTATCATCGGCTGCGTGATTCGCTCCGATGAATTCGCGTAATGATGGACAAAGCGCCCCTTGTCGCACAACCAGATTTCGTTGACCGCTTCGTTCTCGCGCGGCGTGATGCGTTGAATCGCATGATCGCGCTCGCCGATCAAAATATTGCAGCCAACCGA
Source organism: Anaerolineae bacterium (assembly GCA_038253185.1). Lineage (GTDB taxonomy): Bacteria > Chloroflexota > Anaerolineae > UBA4142 > SHND01 > JBBSHK01. Next base: position 10,893 of record JBBSHK010000036.1, read on the forward strand.
ACAGTGCGCGCACACACTTGGATGATCATTCAATTCAAAGACGCGCGCGGTGAAACGGAAATCATTCGACGTGAGCGCGCCGACGGGACAGATGTCGATCGTGTTGCCGGAAAATTTTGAATTGAACGGTGGATCGTCGAGCGCAACAATTTCAAGCGCGCGTCCGCGATCGGCAAAACCGAGCACCGGCTCATCAACTATTTCATCTTGAAAGCGAATACAGCGCGCGCATTGAATGCAGCGCTCGCGGTCGAGAACAATCAGTGGTCCGAGCGGCACCGCTTTCTCATTGTGGAATTTCGATTCGACGCGAAAACGCGAGACGCCAGGACCGTAGGCGAGCGTATGGTCTTGCAGCGGACATTCGCCGCCCTTGTCGCAGATGGGACAATCGAGCGGATGACTCGTCAACAAAAATTCGATGACGCTGCGGCGCGCATCTTGCACGGCTTGCGTCGTCGTGCGCACCGCCATTCCTTCCGAAACGGTTGTCGTGCAGCCCGTTTGCAATTTTGGCATCCACGCAATGACGGGATTCCCTTGCTCGTCGAGCATTGGTTTCTTCGTCGCGGGATCCATTTTCGGCGTGCCGACTTCGACGAGGCACATGCGGCACATGCCGACCGGCGCGAGTTTCGGATGATAACAAAAAACGGGAATGTGCACGCCGAGCGGTTTCGCCGCTTCGACCACGAGCGTGTTCGCAGGAACTTCGATTGGTTTACCGTCAACAGTTATTTTGAGCATCGCGTAAAAATCCTAAATAGAGCAAGTATCTGAAAAAAAGGAACTGAAGGAAATTAGGGAACTTGGCGTTTGAAAACCAAAGAATCCAAATCTCTATGATTATCAATGTGAAATGGTTCCCATCCCGATGCTAAAAGGCTTCCGATCAAAGTAAAAAGAATGTTCTCACTGTATGAAGAGAACTCATCACTTTGATTGATGACCATCTCACCTTGAGGCGTATAGGTGACTGCATAACATCTTAACCAACCTCTGCGTGTCTCTTTGTTAATTATTCTACATATTTCCCATCGCGGCATGGCGTGCCTCCTGTGACGTAAACGCCTGAGCTTAAAAGCTCATGGCAAAGGAACAGATTAAAATCTTTAGATTGAACCTTTGCCTTCAGGTTTTAACCTGAGGATGGTTGGGTAGACACTATCCTGAGGTTGACCTCTCGTGGCA
>JBBSHK010000037.1:0-12017 GCA_038253185.1 Anaerolineae bacterium
ATTCTCGGCGCATGTGGGAGCGCGACCGTACCGGTGACGGTGATTGCAACGAATGCGCCCGCGCCCGCGACCACACGAGCGACCACCGTCGCGACCGTCATGCCGACCGCAATCGTTCCAAGCGCAACCGCGGTTGCGGCAACGGCAACCACCGCTGCGACCGGTGCGCCCACGAAAGCGGCGACTTCCGTTCCAACACAGGCGAGCTTGAATTGTCCATCACCGACCACCTGCATCATCATCAGCCCCACGACCGGCAATGTGAAGGCAGCTTCAGTACAAGTCGCGATTGGCGGACATGGTTTTCCCGCGGGCAAGGTGAGTATTCTCGTCACGCGCAAAGTTGGCAACACGCCATTGCCCGGCGGACCGATTCAGGCGGGTGAGGTCAACGTGGCATCCGACGGCATCATCAACGGTACGTTTACAATTCCGAGCGACGAACCCGAACTCGCGAACGCGCGCGATCTGCAAGTGCTTGCCATCAGCGCGGACGGAACGAAAGGCGCGACCGTCGAATTTACAAACACCGGCGGTGTTGATCTGAGCGATGTGATTATTAATGATTACACCAATCCGGTGTTCGGTTTCCACTTTATGATTCCGGCGGGATTCCGCGCGCGACAGCTTTCGGATTCACTAAACGAAATAGGGCTGTACAATCCCGCCGACCAAACGCGTTCTGGTCAAGAGCCGATCACGGTGCGGGCGCTGCCGACGGTCAAGGACATTAATGGCAAACCGACCTCACAGATGACGCTGGAAGAATACGCGCGCGTAGCATTGCCGAACGAAGTGACCGCGAACAAGATCGAACTCATCTCGTTCCAGCAGCTCTTGCCTCAATCGGGTCTCAAGGCGTATCAGGCGGTGTGGCGCACCACGCAAGTTGGCGGTTCGACCGACACCGTGATCACTTATTATGATTTGAACAAGACCATTAATGGACAATATTACCGCAGCGTGCAGGTAGTGTACAATCCGAAATCGAAGTACGGGGGCGAGCACTCGGCGGTGGTCAATTCGCTGACGTTAGTGCAAGTCAATGGGCAGAGCGCGGAGGGTGACGCCGCGCGCAAGGTGGTGGATCAATTTATGGCGGCGACGATTCAAGGTAATACACCGCAAGCGCTCACGTATCTCGCGCCGAATCTGCGAACGCGCGTTACGAACAACAATCCATCTCTGCCTCAACTCCTCGGCGTGTCGAATGTTTCGGCGAGGTTTGCCATCACCGACCAAGCAACTTTCAAACCGGCGGGTTCGGGCTTGCGCGCCGTTGTCAAAGGATATATGGGATTCGATCCCAAGTTGCCGCTGCAATTCGAGCTGACTCAATCCGGTCCAAGTGGCAACTGGCTGATCGACGAAGTCACTCCGCTGCAATAGCTTGTTTCCTGCCGCCCCGATGAACTCGGGGCGGCTTTTAATTTCTCCAGAAAAACGCTTGACAACGAACAATTGTTCAGCTATAATTAGAACAGTAGTGCTAGAACTAGCGCGCATGCAGCCCAGGAGGCACCTATGAATCTCTCCGAACGTCAGAAACAAATCTATTCCTTTATGACCCGGTTCCAGAATGACAAGGGACGTCCGCCGACCATCCGCGAAATCGGCGCGGCGGTGAATATTTCATCGACTTCGGTCGTGAACTATAACCTTAACATTCTTGAAAAAGCCGGCATGATCGCGCGCGAAAAGCAAGTGTCACGTGGGCTGCGCCTCACCGGTAACGGCAACGGTAGAGGAATGAGCGATGGCAAGATGGTGCAGATTCCGTTGCTTGGTCGCATCGTCGCAGGAAAGCCGGTCCCGATTCCGGACGCGGGCACATCCGCGTTCGAGAGCGATCACGAGAGCGTCACCTTGACGCGCGATCTGTTGCCCGACGCGGACGCGGAAAAATTGTACGCGCTGCATGTCAAAGGGGATTCGATGATCGATGCCTCGATTCACGACGGCGACATCGTCGTAATGAAGCATCAGGCGACGGCGCAGAATGGTGACCTCGTCGCGGCGTGGTTGAAGAAAGAGCAAGAGACCACATTAAAGCGGTACTATCGCGAACCGTCGGGCAAAGTACGTCTGCAACCGGCGAATCCAAATTTCAAGCCGCGGATCGAGCGACCGGAGAATGTCGAGATCCATGGCAAAGTGGTACTGGTGATTCGCCAACTTTCAAGAGCCGCATAAATAAATTTCAAGTCAGGTTGAAAGACCTGACTTTTATTTTGCGCCCGAATTGGGAGAACGATATGCCAGCATTAATGGATACGATTCGCGGACTGGACGACGGGAAAACGAAAGCCAAAACCGGCAAGACGCTCAAGCAGTGGTACAGTATTCTCGACAAATGGGATCTAAAGAAAAACGGGCGCACGCAAGCAGTCAAACATTTGCGCGAGAAATACCAGCGCGTCGCCGCAAAGGAATCTTTGCACTCTTCCCGACGCACCCAACCCGGGACTTTTTATTTGCGCAAAGCGAACAGCCCAGTGTTTGCGGCGACGCGCTGACTCTCGCCGTGGTGGTCGCAGAGTTTGGTGATCCGCTACGAATTTGACAGAGGACTGCGAACAGAATAGAGCATTGTTCTCGATATGGATTAAACAATACTGAAACAATGTTAGCAGGCGGAAGAAATTTCTTCCGCTTTTCTATTTCTGTTCACGCGCACTTTTTCCTTCTTCAAGAATCCATGTAAAATGATTTTCTATCAACATTACTCAGGAGTATTAATTTGTCACGCCTCAATAAATTCTTGTTTGCATCAACAATCACTCTGCTGATTTTACTTTCGGCGTGTAGCTCAACCACCGCGCCGCTCGCATCACCCCAGCCGACTATTACGGTGGAAACCGTGACGGGGACAACCATTCCGCCGACGAACGCGCCGACCGCGATTGTTCCGACCGCGACACCAATCACACCGACCACCGTCGCGCCGACTCTTCCATTTACGCCGACCCGCGCGCCAACATCCACCGCAACCACGACCGCGACCGCCATTCCAACCGTCGCCGCCATTCCCTCACCCTTGCCGACTCCCGGCGCGAGTGGACGCGCGCCTTGTGGGCAATTCATCGTCGAGCAGCAGGTCATATCCACCGGCCCCGGCGCGGCTGTGGGTGTGGTCAATCTTCGCGACGCGCAAGGACAAATCGTCAAAACTTTCAAAGCGAATACGCAACAGTTCGAGTCGGTGCAGGCACTGTATTGCGCCGATCTCACAGGTAGCGGCGCGGCTGACCTCGTACTCTCGACGTTCAGCGGCGGCGCGCACTGTTGCTGGACCTATGACATTCTCGCGATGACGAAAGATCTTCCTTCGCTGCTGCATTGGGAAGCGGGCAACGGCGGCATCAATCGCTTCGCCGTGCTGAGTGGCAAACTGCCGTACGAAATTATCGCGAGCGATGATCGTTTCGCGTACGCGTTCGATTTACCTTATGTCGCGTCGCCGTTCTTGCCCGTCGTGTTCGCGTATCACGATGGAAAATATATCGCCGCGACGCGCGATTATCCACAAATCCTCCGCGACGATCAAGCGTTAGGGCAAGATGAAGTGAATAGGTGCGCGGGCGATGAGACCTGCCAAAAAGATTTTGCGCTCAAGATTTACGCCGACGGCATTTTGCTGAACCAAGAAGCGCAGACGCTGGCGCAACTGAAAACGCAAGTCAACCCCTCGGTCTATACGTGGCTGCAAACCAATCGCGCGCAGGTCATTCAATTGCTCACGAAATAAATTCGAGTTCTCGCCTGTGCGCCTGTCCAGTGCGCCATTTAAATTCTTCGGTGTACCTCTTGACACAGAACAAGCGTTCTGATATAATCGCAATCAGAACGCTTGTTCTGTTTTGGATTGCGCTGCTATTTTCCTCGCGGGGCAGCGTGGATTGAGTCTCGTCAGCCTGGTCACTGTAGTGGATTGAACCAAAGATTTCCTCAGCGTCTTTGTGTCTTTGTGGTAAATAGTGTTGCATCGTGCTAACGAGGCGTGTTATGAATCAACAACGACTGCATCTTCAAGCGGACCGGATCGAATGGGTACTCGCCACACATAAAGCGCCAGCGCGCGTGACCGGTGGGCGGGTGACCCCACGCACGATTCAATTTCATCTCACGCCCGCGCCGACGACTAAGATTGCGAAAGTCGAAAGTCTTTCGGAAGAGATCGCGCTCGCGCTCGGCACCTCGTCCGCACGGGTGGCGCGCAGCAACGGACATCTCAGCATCGAGGTGCCGCGTCACGCGGGTCGCGGGCTGAGCTTTCTCGATCTCGCGGGACGGGTCTGTGGCGATGCGGCTCTCGCGCGCGTCATGTCGGTTCCCGCCACCGCGATGCTCGGACTCGACACCGAAGGCGTGCCGCTCTTTCTGCGATTATCCGCGCCCGATGTCGCGCACGTCCTCATCGCAGGCACGACCGGCAGCGGCAAAACCGAAGCGGCGAAAACGATTCTCGGCTCGCTAGTCTATTTTCAAAAACCGCGCGAGCTGCAACTCATCGTCGTTGACCCGAAAGGTACTTCGTTCAAGCTGCTGGAACACTTGCCGCATCTGCTCTGTCCGATCATCAAGAACATCGAGGACGCGATTGCGAATCTCGAATGGCTGGTGGATGAAATGCAGCGGCGCGAGGCGAATGAAATTGCGCGCCCGCGTATCGTGCTGGCGATAGATGAACTCGCGGACTTGTTGATGCAGGGCGGGCGCGAAGTGGAAAATAATCTCACGCGCCTCGTGCAGCGGGGACGCAGCGCGGGCATTTCGGTGATCGCGTGCACGCAAAAACCCACCTCCAGCGCGGTGGGCAGTTTGGTCAAAGCAAATTTCCCAGTGCGGCTCGTCGGCAAAGTGACGAGCGCGTCAGAGGCGCTGGTGGCGTCCGGCGTCGCGGGCAGCGGCGCGGAAAAATTGGCGGGGCGCGGCGATTTTATTTTGATTTCCGGCGGCAATAAATTTCGCTTGCAGGTCGCGCACTTGCCTTCGGAAGATTACGGCGCGTTTCGCGCGAATGTGCTGCGGCTGCCCGCGCTGGCTGTGGCGCAAGTTGCTGCCAAGCCAAGTCTGCTCGATCGCCTCGTCGGGGTGAAATAGGAAGCCGCGATGACTGCAAAAATCGGAGTGTTCCTCGCGCTAACGCTGATCGGCGTGGCGCTCGTGTACCAACTTACGACACGCCTGTCCGATCAAGCAATTGATGTCGCGGTCGGCGTGTTGTGCGGCATCGCCGCGAGTGTGCCGGTCTCGCTCGGTCTCTTGCTCGCGCTCACGCGTCGCCGCGCGCAAGATTCTAATTCCTATGACGATGAGCCGGTGAGTTATCCCGAACCGGTGACGCCGTACCATCCGCCCGCGCCGCCGCGACAACCTTATCCCCCAATCATTGTCGTCACTCCGCCACAAAATCAGTCGCTTAATCCGTACAACACTTTATTGCCTCCCGGCAGTTTGCCGTCGGGCTATAATATGCAAGAGCCGCCGAGCACGCGCGACTTTCGCATCATCGGCGAAGACGACGACACATTTGAGGGATAAGAGTAGGGGCGACCGGCCGGTCGCCCCTACGTCGTTTCCATTAATTGTGGCTTGGTGAACTCCACCACCAGCACATCGAGCAGCACGGTCGGATCGCCGCGACTTGTCTTTATGGCAATATCTGTCTCCAACAGCTGACGATAAATCGCTTCCAACTGCTCGACCGAAAAATTGCGCGCCTGATCAAAAACTTTTTTCACGACAAAGGGATGCAGCTTGAGTTGTTCGCGAATCTGATCGACGCTCACACCGCGCGCAGCGAGGTCACGCACTTGCAGCAGCAGACGGAATTGCCGGACAATCATCGCGAGCAAGTACAGCGGCTCGGCGTTGTGACGTAACTGGTCGTGCAGTAATTCAATCGCTAGCGCGGTCTTGCGCTGACCGATGGCGTCCACTAATTCGAAAATGCTTTGCTCCTGCACCTGCGCAACCAGCAGCCGCACATGCTCGCGCCGAATCACTCCACCATTGCGATACGCCATCAACTTTTCGATTTCATTGTCCAGCGCGCGCAAGTCCGCGCCGACGAACATCGCCAGATCATTTGCCGCGGAGAATTCGATCCGCGTGCCCTTGCCCTCGGCGTGATTGATTATCCAGTCCGCGAGGTCACCGGCGCGCGGCGGGCTGAAGAGTTTGACGTGCGCCTGCTTTTTATTTTTCTCCGCGAACTTGAGAAGCGGATTATTTTTCGCGAGCGTTTTGTTTTCGACAAAGACGAGGCGCGTCGTCTCAGGTAGGGTGGGGTGATATTACGCGATATGCGCGCCGAGTTCGGGGTTCGAGTCCTCTTCGATTTCTTCGGCGTCTCCTTCTTTTTTGCCACGGTGGGGGTCGAGCCGCGCCAGCATTCCATTCACAATCACGAGTCGCTTGTCGCTGAGAAACGGAATCGCATCGGCGTTGTGTCGCAATTCGCCGAGCGTTAGATTGCGACCGTCGAGTGTGCTCGTATTCAGATCGGCGAATTGCGCGTCGCCCATCTTCGCGCGCAAGTTTTTCAATTCCTGCGTGCGCGAAAATTCATTGTCACCGTGAAAAATGTAAAACACGAAAATGCGCAATTAAAAATGGACAATGCACAATGTGAGTCAGGCATTGTGCATTGTTCATTGAACAGTGGTACTTTACCTTACTCGTCCCAGCGAATATCCACGTGCTGGTATTCGTAGCTGCCGATTTTGTGTTTCGTGATGTTGGCGAAATGCGCGTGCTGCACATCCGCCGACGTGGTGATATGCTCCTGCACTTGCAAGCCGAGCGGCTGCGCCATAAACGCGGCGAGTGTCGTCGCCAGCAACACATCCGGCAACTTGGAGAGTTTGGGTTTGCGTCCAATCGAAAGTGCCGCGGCGATGCCGGTCATCAGCCCGCCGACTACGATCTGCGTGCCGCAGCCGCGGTGTACCGCGAGATGACTCTCGCCGTTTTTCATTCGCTCCAACGCGCTCTCACACGCCTTTTGCAGCATGTCGCTCGGCACATCGCCATAGATATTAAACCCGCCATTATCCGCGCGACCTACCAAGCGGATATTCGAATCCCACTCGGTCAACACGTGAACGGTCGCGTGTTCAATCCCGTGATTGCGTCGAATCGTCGAAATCGGTTTCACTTCAAGAATGTTCATTTGACCTCCCTTCACATTGTAACGTTTTCGGAATCATTTTCCAAATGTCAGCACTTGACGGTAAACCTCGAACGTTTCACGCGCAGTTCGTTCCCACGAAAAATTCTTTGCTCGAATCAAACCGCGCGCGCGCAACTCGCGGCAGAATGCCTCATCGCGCATCACGCGCCGCAGCGCCTCTGTCCACGCCTTCACCTCGCGCGGCGGCAGCAATATTCCCGCGTCGCCGACGACTTCGGGCAGTGAACTTGAGTTTGAACAAATCACAGCAGTGCCGCACGCCATCGCTTCGAGCGGCGGTAAACCGAACCCTTCGTACAGCGACGGATACACCAAAGCGCGCGCGCGCGAATACAGCGCGGGCTTGTCCTCTTCGGCGACGTGACCGATCAATTGCACCGCATCCAAAATCCGCGCGTCTTGCGCCAACACACGAGGGTCGGGGAAAAATGCGCTCTGCGAGCGCGCGGGCAAACCTCCCGCGATCACCAACCTCCACCCTGCTTCACATTCCAGCCGCAGCGCGGCGAATGCCTGAATTAGCACGGCGAGATTTTTACGCACGTCCAAGCCGCCGAGGTACAACACAAATTCTTCCGGCAGCGAATATTTCATACGCACGCGCTCGCGTTCAGCCGTATCGACCGCCGGCTGGAATTTTTCATCCGCCGCGAGATACACCACGCGCACGCGTTCCGGCGGAATTTGCAAATGCTTGAGAATGTCGCGTCGGCTCGCCTCCGAGTCCGCGATAATTATTTTCGCGCGGCGCGCGCCCGCAGCGGCGAGACGCGTGTAGATTCGTACCGCGCGCGAGCCGCGATAGTCGGGCAGAATCATTGGAATCAGATCATGAATGGTGACGACGGTCGGGATCGAAGGGAAGAGCGGCGGACCCAAGTGTGGAATATGCGCGAGCGTGAAATTTCCGCGACGGCACACGCGTGGAAAAGTGAGATGCTCAAATTCGACCTTGCCGAGATTGCCGGAGAGGCGCGGGCGCGTGAGTTGAAAAGGAAGGTCGAGGTTCGTTTCGCTTTGCGGCGCGATGACGGTTAGCTCTGCATCGTTTTCCGAGAGAATCGGCGCGAGCGCGCGAATTAGATTTCGCAGATATTGTCCCGTGCCGGTCGACGGCGCGTTGAGAAACCAACCGTTCAGCGCGACGCGCATTTCGACCGCCGACTGCTGACGACCGACCACCCTCTCCCAGCCCTCCCCCGCTTGCGATGCCGCATCATCACGCGGGAGTTGAAAATTCCGATTCTGGTTCAGTGCGCGTGATAATGCGGCAGTGGGAGGGCGAGGCAGGGGGTCTCTCGTCGCCGGTCTTCTGTCGTCGGTCATGCCGTCAACAGATGCCCGCGAAAATAATCCACCGTCTTTTGCATTCCTTCGTCGAGTGAAACTTCCGGCTCCCACTCAAGCTCTTGGCGCGCTTTGCTGGCGTCGAGATATATTCGCTTCACTTCCCCCGCTTTATCAGGACCGTGGAACGGATCACTGCCGAAGCGAATGATCTCGTGCAATTTTTCAAAGACAGTGTTGATGCTGGTGCCGTGACCCGAGCCGAGGTTGTACGTGCCGTTTTCGCCTTTCGTCAGCGCGAGCAGGTTCGCGCGCGCAATGTCGCCGACGTAAACAAAGTCGCGTTCTTTTTCGCCCGTGCCATTGATCGTGGGCTGTTCGCCGTGCAGCATCTTGACCGCGAAAATCGCGATCACGCCCGCTTCGCCGAAAGGATATTGGCGCGGTCCGTACACATTCGGATAGCGCAGGATCGTGTACGGGAGTCCGTAATTTTTCTCATACAAATAAAGATAATGTTCAACGTGGTGTTTGCTCGCGCCGTACGGGTCGAGCGGATTCACCGGATGCTCTTCCGTTACCGGCAGTGTTTCTGGTTCACCGTACACCGCGCCGCCGGTGGACGCATAAATAAATTTTTTCACACCGGTGCGCCGCGCCTGTTCCAATAAATTCAACGAGCCGAGCACATTCACGTCCGCATACAGCACGGGCTTTTGCATTGATTCGCGCACGTCCGCTTTTGCCGCCTGATGCGAAATGGCATCGGGCATCTCTTCATCAAAAATTTGGGTGAGGGCATCAGCATCGCGAATGTCCGCGAGATGAAAGTGCGCGCGTGTGTCGAGATTATTCTGTTTGCCTGTCGAGAGATCGTCGACCACCGCGACCGAATGCCCCTCAGCGATCAGCGCGTCGACAATATGCGAACCGATAAACCCGGCACCGCCTGTGACTAATACTTTCATATTTGCTCCTGTCACCCCTCTTACATCTCCCCTTCACAAAGGGAGAAAGAGAGGGGTCGTCTTCCGTCTTCTGTCGTCCGCCCGGTTCAGCTCATCAACCGCGCGCCAATGTCGGCAGCACGCGCCTTGCGCCAACTGATTTCGCCCACATCGCAATAATTCAGATCGTACTCATTCGTCGAAATTAATTTGCCTTGCGCTTCCAAAAAAAATTTCAACGAATTGATTCCTTCTGTCATTTTAACTTGCAAGTTGCCGACGTTTGCCACCGAGTTCGGTCCAGCTTGAATGTGCATCGAGAGCACTGGCACTCCGTTCAATTCCGCGCGCAGTTCGCCGTGAACCGCGCGCAGTTCATCATTAATCAACACGAGTTTGCCGCTGACTCGCTCTCCCGGCGCGCGCGGCACCAACGGATAATCAAACGAAATCAGCACCGGATTGTACAGCTCTTTGATTTTGAAGTACGCGGGTTTCGGTCGGCGCGAATAGTCGAGCACGCTCCAGCAGATCGAGGGCCACGGCTCGTTGAACTGCCAGAAGGCGCAGCCAGATACGCGAGGTTTGTGGCGGCGCGCGTGCTCGATCATTACTTGCAGCCCACGCAATTGCGCCAGTTGCGACGCGTGGACAAATTCTTCAAGCGAATCCGCCGCAGGATTGAGCGCGCGCGCGTAACGCCACAATTTTTCCAACTCGGCATTGTGATACACCCACGCCTCGCCGGGCTGCCACAGTTGCTCTTGTGGAATGAAACGTGCGAGCACGGCGGAATCGGGCGGCGCTTGCAAACCGAACTCGCCAAAAAATCCCGCGTCGTCCTTGCGATAATCGCGCGTATTTGCGAATCCGTGCCACACGCGCCAGTTGTGACGTTCGCCGCGCGAGGGCGAGCCGGGCTTGAAAGGACGCGTGCCGTCCTGTTCCGCGACCAGAGCGCGCAGCGTGTTGACGAGGTGCCGGTTCGCGCGCGGATTGAATTCGTTGCCGCCGCACCATAGGGCGAGGGACGGATGATTTCGCAGCGCGCGGATAATGTCACCGCATTCCGCGCGCACGAGCGCGAGAAATTCGGCATCGCGTGGAAAGTGATCGAGCGGCGCGACTGAGAAGGGAAAATCTTGCCACACCAAAATTCCGTTCTCGTCGCAGAGATCATAGAATGCGCGCTTTTCGCGCAAGCCGCCGCCCCACACGCGCAAGAGATTGATGTTCGCCGCGCGCGCGAATTGCAGCAGCGCGCCATAATCCTCGCGCCCGAGGCGACCCGGCAGCGCGTCCGCAGGAACCCAATTCGCGCCGCGAATAAATTCAGGATGTCCGTTGACGACAAACGTCCACGGCGGCTCCTCGCGCGGCGCGCCCGGATTCGGCGCGAGTTCGATCGAGCGCAGACCGAATGTAGTCACGGCAGAGTCGAGCTCGCCGGATTTGTAGACGAGGCTCAACTCTAGTTCGTACAGATTGGGTTCACCGCGATCCCACGGATTCCACAAGCGCGCTTGGCGCAGTTGAAAGGAAATTTGCGTTTGGCTCAAGCCCGCTGCGAGGTGAAGATTGAAATGAAACTCTTGCGTCTCACCGTCAAAATTTTTCCCGCGCACACGCACGCGTGCACTTGCGTTGAATGACTGTGATGAATCCAGTGACAGCATCACATTCACGCGACCGTCGGGCACGGCTTTCACCCAAACATCGCGAATGAACCCCTCGCGCGTTTGCACGATGGACGCGTCGTCCCAGATGCCGCACCCGCGCAGTCGCGGCGCAAAATCCCAGCCGAAGGACATCTGACATTTGAGTGTGGCGAGACGATCAGGGTAGAGCGGTTGGCTTGGAAGCAAGCGCGCGCCGAATTCTTGCAGCACACGTTCCGCGCGCGAGACACTGCAATTTGGCAGCGCGCCTGCGCCCCACACGCGCACCGCAAGCTGCGCGCGTCCATTCTGCAACTCGCGTGGGATTTCATAAATTTGTCGCGCGAACATTCCAATGTGCCGTCCCAATTCGACGCCGTTCCACAACACCGCGCTCTGGTAGTCAATTCCCTCGAACACCAGAAACACGCGCGCATCTTTTTCAATTTCGATTTCGACGTCGCGCACAAACCACCAGTCGCGCGTGTCAACCCATTGGCTCGCGCGGTTGTTCATTCCAAAATAAGGATGCGGAATTTTTCCCGCGCGCAGGAGATCGAGGCGCACATCGCCCGGCACCGCCGCGGGCAGCCACTCGCTCACCTCGCCGAGATCATCCTGCGCGCCAAATGGTTTTTGTGAGACGGCTCCGACGCGCCAGCGATCATCGTTTAGAGAAAAAGTTTTAGGCATCGAAAAAAAGACGGGGGACGGTGGATGACCCCTCTCTTTCTCCCCTATGTAAGGGGAGATGGAAGAGGGGTTCCATATCAGTCATCACTCGCCTCACCACATCGCAACGACTTTGCGAACATCGCCGTTAATTCGTACGCGATTATTTACGATCTCAACTCCCGCGCGATCCCCGCCCGCGTTTTTTAATGTGTATGGCAGATTCCACTCGATGTACTCCGGCGGCTCGCGCCA
>JBBSHK010000038.1:0-11955 GCA_038253185.1 Anaerolineae bacterium
CAGGTAAACTGATAGCAGGTGGCACAATGCCGTGCTGCCTGCTATTCATTTTCCCATCCGTCACCCTGAACGACGTGGAGGGTCTCGATGAATCTAACCGAGATTCTTTGCTCCCTTCCACTACGCTTCAAGGATCTTCGACTTCGCTCAGAATGACAAAAGTCTATACTGGAGGAAACTATGCCCAACAACACTGTTCGCGCCGCGCTGGTGCAAGCCACCTGGAGCGGCGACAAAAATTCGATGATTGAAAAGCACGCCGACTATGTCGAGCGAGCGGCAAAGCAAGGCGCGCAAGTAATGTGTTTTCAGGAATTATTTTACGGTCCGTACTTTTGCCAAATCCAAGACACCAAATATTACGGGCTGACGGAAAAAATTCCCGATGGTCCGACGACGCAATTATTTCAAGAAGTCGCGCGCCGCAACAATATTGTGCTGATCGTGCCGATGTACGAAGAGGACCAGAGCGGCGTGTATTACAATACCGCGGCGGTGATCGATAACGATGGGAAGTATCTCGGCAAATATCGCAAGACGCACATCCCGCAGGTGAACGGCTTTTGGGAGAAATTCTATTTCCGCCCCGGCAATATGGGCTATCCCGTTTTTGAAACGGCGGTGGGCAAAGTCGGCGTTTATATTTGCTATGACCGCCATTTTCCCGAAGGCGCGCGGATGCTCGGACTTCACGGCGCGGAATTGGTTTTCATTCCCTCCGCGACTTCGCGCGGTCTCTCGATGCACCTGTGGAAAATTGAGCAGACGTCGCACGCCATCGCGAATGGATATTTTGTTGGCACGATCAATCGCGTGGGGCAAGAGCTTGACCTCGGACCAAATGATTATTATGGCACGTCGTACTTTTGCGACCCGCGCGGCCAATTCATCGGCGAAGTCGGCAGCGATAAAGACGAGCAACTTATCATTCGCGATTTGAATATGGACTTGGTGAAAGAAGTACGCAACACCTGGCAGTTCTACCGTGACCGCCGACCGGATATGTACGGCGATCTTGTCGCACCGTAAAACGACGAACGACGAATGACCGACGACGGATGTCTCACAATTTTTCGTCCACGGTCTTTCGTCTTCCGTCGTCGCAAGGAGGCAAAGATGCCACAGATGGATTTTGGAATTACTTTCAAGAGCGATATGGACTTTCGCCGCGAGATCGCGCTGGCGCAAGCTGCTGAGCAAAACGGTTTCCGTTATCTGTGGACATTCGACTCGCACGTCTTGTGGCAGGAAGCGTATCCGCGTATGACGCTGTGGGCGTACAACACGCAGCGCGTCCACATTGGCACGTTGGTCACGAATCCAGTCGTGCGCGACATCACCGTGACCGCGAGCTTGTTCGCCACATTGCAGCGCATCTCGGGCGGGCGAATGGACCTCGGCATCGGGCGCGGTGATTCGTCGCGGCGCGTCGTTGGAAAAAAACCGACGACGCTAGAGAATCTCCAAACCTTTGTTAAAGAATTTCGTGCGCTGACCGGCGGTCGACCGGTTGCTTACGACGGAACAGAAATTCAACTGACGTGGGCAGATGCCGGTGTGCCGCCGGTGTGGGTTGCGGGCTATGGTCCAAAAGTGTTGAGCGCGGCGGGCGCGTTTGCCGACGGCATCATTTTGCAATTTGCCGATCCGCATCTCGTCAAATGGTGCATCGCCTTTGTGCGCGCGGGCGCGGAAAAGGCCGGTCGCGATTTTTCGCAAATCAAAATTATGTCCGCCGCGCCCGTGTGGATTTCCGAAGATGTAGCGCACGCGCGCGAGCAGGTACGCTGGTTCCCCGCGCTGGTGTCCAATCACGTCGTCGATTTATTAAAGCGGTACCCGCGCGAGCAACTGCCGGAAGAATTGATCACGTACGTGCAAGAGCGCGAGGGTTACGATTACCATCATCACGCCGAAGTCGGCAGCAGCAACGCTCGCTTTGTCACCGATGAAATTGTCGATCGCTATTGCATCGTCGGATCCGTTGACGAACAAATTCGTCGGCTCGAAGAATTGCAGTCGTTGGGCGTCACGCAATTCAACATCTATCTGATGAGCGGCGACGAAGAGGAGCAGGTCGAAACGTACGGCAAGAAAATTATTCCGCACTTTAACCCGCGTGCCAAGACAACACGCGGTCCCGACCGCCGCACAGGTCGAGAGCGACGTACGGAGTTTGACCATCGCGCGGCACTCTCAAGCAAAACACCAAAAACGCGCGCGAGCCGCAAGTCGAACCAGCCGCGCACGCCGCCCAAGACGCGCAGCCGCGCGAGAACGAGAGCCAAAGCGAGCTAGCCAGCAGAGTCATGGAGGGGCGCAGAGTTCTGCGCCCTGTTCGTTCTGAATAAAGAGGAACGGAGGAAAATATGCCAGTAGCAAGAGAAAAGAAAAGCGCGCAAGCGACCTACGAAAAAATTGCGGGCGAAATGGAATCCGATGAGGGCGGAGTCGCGCAGGCGAAAATGTTCGGGATGCCTTCGCTCAAAGTGAAGGGCAAAGCATTCGCAGGGTTTTATCAAGACGATATGGTATTCAAACTGAGCGGCGACGCGCACGCCGAAGCATTGTCGCTCAAAGGCGCAAAATTATTTGACCCGTCCGGCAGAAACCGTCCGATGCGCGAGTGGGTGCAGGTGCCACGCGCGCACGCGAAAAAATGGCGCGCGTTTGCGGAAGACGCGCTCAAGTATGTTGCGCAAAGCAAATGATTCGGCATAATCGAAATCGTACCAGTATCTCGCGCCGCGAATTTATTCTGCTGAGCGGTCACGGAATCGCCGCGCTCTCACTTGCCGCGCTCGCGAGCTGCGCGCCGTCGAGCGCGAATTTACCAACTGCGACGGTATCGTCCAGCGTGCCCACATCCACCGCAGTCGCCTCGACGCCAAAGTCACTTCCGAGCACAGCCACGCCACAACCAACAGAAACGAGCGCGCCGAAAACCACCGCGCCGACTGCAAACGCTGACGATCTCGATTTCAAAATCGGGCAAATGCTGCTGCTCGGCTTTCGCGGCTTGACACTAAACGATGACAACCCAATCGTCGCGGACATTCGCGAACGGCACATTGGCGGAGTGGTGCTCTTTGACTATGACGCCGCGCTGGCAAGTTATCAACGCAACATTCAATCGCCGCAGCAATTGAAAGCGCTCAACGCATCGCTGCAAAAACTCGCTAGCGCGCCGCTGTTCATCAGCATTGATCAAGAAGGCGGCATCATCTCACGCTTGAAAGAAAAGTACGGCTTTCCGCCAACCGCATCGGAGCAATTTCTCGGCGGACAGAATAATGTGAATGCCACACGCGCCGCCGCTGAAACCGAGGGCAAAGTGCTTGCGGAGTTGGGCATCAATTTGAATCTCGCGCCGGTGGTGGACCTCAACGTCAATCCGAATAATCCGATTATCGGAAAATTTGAGCGTAGTTTTTCTGCCGATCCGAAAAGTGTGACGGCGCACGCCCTCGCCGAAATCGAAGGTTATCACAGCCAAAAGATTTTGTGCACGCTGAAACATTTTCCCGGGCACGGCAGTTCGACCAGCGATTCGCATCTCGGCTTCGTCGATGTGACCAACACTTGGTCGCAAGCGGAATTAGAGCCGTACCAAAAAATTATCGGCGCGGGAATGGCAGATGCGGTTATGACCGCGCACATTTTCAATGCCAAGCTCGATGCAAAATATCCCGCCACACTTTCCAAGCCAATCATCACCGGCATTCTGCGCGAACAGTTGCATTACGACGGCGTGATTATTTCCGACGATATGCAAATGGGCGCGATTCGGCAGTATTACGGATTCGAGCAAGCGATAGAGTTGACACTCAACGCAGGCGTGGACCTTATCGCGATTGCGAATAATTTGGTGTACGAGCCTGATGCCGCCGCGCGTGCGATTGCGATCATCAAGCAATTGATTGAGGCTGGAAAAATTTCGCGCGAGCGTATTGACGAATCGTATCGGCGTATCAAGAAGTTGAAAGCGCGGCTTGCGTAGATGAATGAAATCGTAAAGAGACCAATCAAAAAGCGGGTTGGCTGTCATTCTGAGGCGCGTTGTATACGCCGAAGAATCTCGGACTGCGGATTGAAAGATTCTTCGCTACGCTCAGAATGACGCCTCTTGGTTCTAAACTTTGACTCATCAGCACTTGCGTTCTACACCGACGTTGAATATACTTTCTCGCACCTATGACTCCTATCCGCACTCTCACGCCCCAAACCGCGCGCCGACTTAATATCACCAAACAACATCTCGCGGGTCCGCCAGCGACTGCGGACGCCGATGGTATTATGCAGGTCGTGCGCGACCTCGGCTGTTTGCAGCTTGACCCCATCAGTACCGTCGCGCGCAGCCACAAGCTCGTCGTCTTTAGCCGCGTCGGACCGTATGACGTCGCGCATCTCGACCGACTCTTGTATCAAGACCGTAAGCTGTTTGAATATTGGGCGCACGCCGCGTCGATTGTGCTGACAGAAGATTATCCCATTCACAATCTGCTGATGCGCGGGTATCCCAAGAATGATACGCAGTGGCATCGGCGCGTGCGCGAGTGGATTGAAAAGAACCGCGCGGTCCGTCGTGTGATCTTGTCCGAGTTGCGCCGCAAAGGACCACTGCCCTCGCGTTATTTTGAAGAAAAGGGAATCCCCACGGTGAATTGGGTCTCGACCGGCTGGACCAACGAGCGCAACATCAGTCGTATGATCGACTTTCTTTGGATTCAGGGGAAAATTATGGTGGCGGGACGCGCGGGTCTGCAAAAGTTATGGGACATTTCCGACCGCGTGCTGCCGGAATGGACGCCGCGCGAAAAATTAAGCGAGCATGAAGTCGTATATCGCGCCGCGCAAAAATCACTCCGCGCGCTCGGAGTGGCGCGCGCCCGCGATATCGAACAACATTTCATTCGCGGTCGCTACCCGCATCTCGCGGAAATTTTGCAGGAACTTGTAGCGCAAGGCGTGATCGAGCGCGTTCAAATTCAAGATGACGAACGCGCCTTGCCGGGCACGTGGTACATTCACTCTGAAGATGTGGCGCTGCTCGAACGATTGTCGCGCGGTGAGTGGCAACCGCGCACCACCTTGCTGTCGCCGTTTGACAATTTGATTTTGGAGCGCAAGCGCACCGATCTGTTGTTCAATTTCAAGTATACGATCGAAATTTACACGCCAAAGCACAAACGACAATACGGCTATTACGTTCTACCCATTCTGCACGGCGATCGCTTGATTGGACGCATTGATCCTTCGCTGGATCGCGCGAACGGGCGATTGAATATCAACGCGGTTCACGCCGAAGCCGATGCGCCGATGACGCGCCAGACCGCGCGGGCGATCAAGGATTCAATTAAAGACCTCGGCGCGTTTCTCGGCGCAAAAGAAATTGTGTACACGGAGCGCGTGCCGGAAGGATGGAAGCAAGTACTACGCTAGGGGAGGGGAGCAGTGACCGAGCAAGAATCGAATCTGAATTCAAAAAACTTTTCGGCGATGGACCTCGCGCAGAACGGACTGCCGACGATTGAAGGACCGCGCAAAAAAGTTTTGATTCTCGGCGCGGGGATCGCGGGTCTCGTCGCCGCGCACGAGTTGGTGAAACAGGGACACGAGCCGCACCTGCTTGAAGCGCGCAATCGCCCCGGCGGTCGCGTCTATACGCTGCGCGCGCCCTTTGCGGAAGGGTTGCACGCCGAAGCCGGCGCGATGCGGATTCCCTCAACGCACCATCTCACCTTGCATTACCTGAAGCACTTTGGTCTCGACGTCTTTCCGTTCACGATGAGCAATCCCAAGTGCTATTATTTTTTGCAGGGACAAAGATTACGCATCGAAGATTGCCAGGCGAATCCCGCGCTGCTGCCCTATCAACTCGAAGTTAAGGAACAGGGCAAGAGTCTCGGACAACTCTGGGAAGAGGCGACCAAAGAGTTCAAGGACCTGATCGCCGAAAAAGGCGACGACGCGTGGGACGAAATCGTGAGCAAGTACGATCAATATTCCACCCGCGAATTTCTCGAAGAGCGCGGCTGGTCAGAGAGCGCGATCGAAGCGTTTGGTCTGTTGGAGAATCAAGAGGCAGAGATGAATTTTTCATTCATCGAGATGCTGCGCGAGGACCTCGGACGTTTTTACACCGACTTGTATCAAATCGTCGGCGGCACCGACCGTCTGCCCTATGCCTTTTACGATCCGCTCAAACGTTACATTCGCTTTGGCGCGGAAGTGACCGCGCTGACGCAAGACGAAAATTCGGTCACCGCGCATTATCGCACCAAAGCCGGTCGCTTTACCGCGCACGCCGATTATATGATCGTGACCATTCCATTTGCCGCGCTGCGGCACATCGAAATTCTGAAACCGTTCTCACGCGTCAAGCAACGCGCCATTCGCGAATTGCACTATGACGCGAGCGCAAAAATATTCTTGCAATGTCGTCGCCGCTTTTGGGAAGAGGATGACGGCATCTATGGCGGCGGCACGATCACTGATCTCGCGATTCGCAATATGTATTATCCCGAGCACGGGCGCGAAACAGGGCGCGGCGTTTTGCTGGCGAGCTACACCTGGTCGGAAGATGCGGAACGTTGGGGCTCGCTCTCGCCCGATGATCGCATCGAGCAAGCGATTGAAGATGTGTCGCAGATTCATCCGCAGATTTTGCAAGAGTTCGAAGTGGGCGCGTCGGTGATGTGGCACGACGACGAATACGCCGGCGGCGCGTTCGCGCTGTTCGAGCCGGGGCAGCAGACGCGACTCTACAAGGACATTATCGCGCCGGAAGGACGCATTCACATCGCGGGTGAGCATGCCTCGCTCGAACACGCGTGGATTCAGGGCGCGCTCGAATCGGGTTTACGCGCGGCGTGGGAAGTGAATCAAGCGTAGCCGATTGAACCACAGAGACGCGGAGAACGCGGAGAAAATATTTTACCCTGCGTTCTTTATGTCTCTGGGGTGAGAATAAATCCGGATATGCCGACTGTGAGTTTCGCCCAAGACATCCGTCCACTGTTCACGGACAATGACATCGAGTCGATGAAAGATTTCGGCGATTTCGATTTGTCACAAATTCCTGATGTGCGCGCGAACGCGGCGAATATTTATTCGCGTCTCGCGGCGAAAGATATGCCATGCAACGGCGCGTGGAGCGATGAGAACATTGACAAGTTCAAACAGTGGATGGAATCGGGGATGGCAGATTGAGAATGTGCGTAAGGGCGAGGGGATAATGAACTTGAACCCTCGGCTAGCGTCTCGGCGTTTTTAGTAAATCTCGAATCTCGGTCAGCAATTGTTCCTCTTTGGTCAGCTCGGGTGCTTGAGGCGCTTCTTCCGCCTTCTTCTGCGCTTCGAGCCGATTCGCAAGCTGCACGATTCCGAACAGTACCAGTGTGATCAGCAGAAAATTGATCACCGCGGTCAATAACGCGCCATAGCCCAGCACCACCGCGATACTTTTCGCTGCCGCATACGGCGTGGCGGGCGGCACAGTTCCTTTCAGCACGACGTACAAATCCGAAAAGTTGCGATCGCCGAGCAAACCCAGCAACGGTGTCACGAGGTCTTGCACGACCGAATTGATGATCGCGCCAAACGCCACGGCGATGATAACGGCGACCGCCAAATCCAATACGTTGCCCCGCGCGATGAATTTGCGAAATTCGTCGAGCATCTAATTTCTCCTATTCTCGTTTTGGGTCAAGTTTAATAATGACGGCGCTTGCCATCACACTATTCGGCACAATGATTTCTTCCCCCTCCGAGGAGAGAATCGTATAACCCAGATTGAGCGCAAGAATCGTGCCCGTCTCCAATCCTTTGGGTGTCGTAAGCTGCACTCGATCTCCGACTTGAAACGGGTGATAAATAATGAGCGAAAGACCGGCGATGAGATTACCCAAAGTGCTTTGCGCCGCCAAGCCGATGATTACTGAGGCGATGCTCGCGCCTGCCAGTATGGCAGTGCCCAAGGCGCGCAACGCCGGCACAAGTTGCGCATACAAAATAATCGCAGTGAGCACCACGCCGATCTGCAAGAACTGGGAAATAAAATTGATCGCGGTGGGGTTGGGAAAGCGTCCCGCGCTGCGCTTGACAAAGAGGCGCACCAGACGCGCGCCGATCAATCCGAGCGCAAGAAATACGACGGCATATAGCAGCGCTCCCGGCAAGGTGCCCGGGTCAAGGAATTCGATCATCAATTGCTCTTACCTAAAAAAAATAACATTCATGCCACCGCACGACCGATGCGGCGCAGCTCGACATAGACGCGGCGGTACGAGGTGAGTGGATCGACTTCTTCATAGTCCAACCCGTGCGCGCGGCAGAATGGCTTGACGCGTTCGCGCGCACGTCGCAAATTCACGCGTGGCATCGTCGGAAAAAGATGATGCTCGATCTGGTAATTGAGACCGCCGAAAATAAAATCCCAGAATGGATTTGAAGTCACGTTGCGCGAGCTTAATACCTGTCGTTGCAAAAACGAAAGCTGCGCGTCTTTCGCCCACACCGGCATCCCCTTGTGATTCGTCGCGACGATCAAGCCAAAGTAAACTCCACCTACCATTTGTCCCGCGATAAAAATCCACAACCAGCGCCAGCCCAAAACGGCAACCGGCGCGAGCGACAAAGCCAAATTGAGAATTAACAAGGCAAGCTCCGTAACGCGTCGGCTGCCGCGCAAACGCCGGAACGCAAAGAGCCAACTCTCCACGCGGAAAGCAAAGACGATGATCAGGAGAAAAATTACGAACAAGATAGAAAGCTTTGCCTGATGTTTGGCAATGGTGCGCCGCCAGCCGCGCCGCGCGGCTGCTTCTGCCTCGCTGAACGCGAGTAAACCACTGCCTGCGAGGTCGGGGTCGCCCTCCACGTCGTTGGTGTGCGCGTGATGCTTGTTGTGGCGATCACACCAGTACCAGAATCCGACGCCGAGCGACAGACTCATCGACATCAAGCCCAGCGCAAAATTTGCCCGCGCGCTTTTGAACACGGCGAGATGCCCCGCGTCGTGTCCCACCATACTTACCTGAACGCTCGTGAAACCAATCAGCAGCGCGGCGCACAGCGACCAGCCAAACGTCGCGGGCAGCACGAACGGCAGTGCCAGCGCAAGCCCGAACATCGCGTAGGTCAAGAGAATACGCGCACAGTAATAACTGTAGGCGCGCTCGAGCAAACCTGCGGCATTAATCGTGTGACGCAAGTTCGCATACTCGGCGTCAAAATCACGCGCGGTCTCACTGAATGTCCGCGCGGCTACGGTTGGCGTCGAGCGCTCTACGAAAGAAACTGGTGTCACACCTTCCTCCTCAATTTTTGTCGCGGGTCAACTCGAAATTGTTTTCGGACTCGCGGCGCGTGCGCCCCACAGAATTCGGTCGGGTGAATGCCACGCCAGAAAAGTAAGCAGCAGCATCAAAGGACCAACCGTCAGGTGAAAGACATTCTCCTGCCACGCGAGCCGCAGACCAAATGGATTCATCACCACGATTCCCAAAAATCCCAACGACGTATAAAAAATTCCAAAGAGCAGCGCGAACTGCACACGCGCTGGATTCGACCGCTGCAAGGTGAGAAAGATCAGCCCCATCATGCCATACACACTGTGCAGGATCGCGTGCGGAAGATTGCCATTCATTATCGTCGTGAGCAGAAATGGGGTGACGGTTTCAACATCGGGTCGCAAGCGCAAGATCAACGAACCGGTGCCTTGTACGAATAACAGCCCCATCGCCAACCAGAGATAAATATTCAACAACTGCCTCGCGTTGAGCATGCTCGGAAGTGGTCGAGTTAGCTGTGCGTTCATGTTATTGCCTCTTTCATTGCCGGGCGCATCCGCTGACGAATCAACAGTCCACCAAAGATGAGCGCTTGCGCGCCGAACAATGCGAACCACGCGAAGGTGGAGATGCCCGGCTTGAATCGCTCGAGGTGAAAAATTGAGACGGCGAGGACGAGCACGGCGAGCGCGAAAATCATCACGGCTGGCAATGGCATCGCCTCCCGTCCCGGCTCGCGCGCGGCGAGTACAGCCGCGACGGCAAGCGTGATGAAAAACGCGCTATAGAGCTGCGCGAGCGGCTCGGTCATACTCCAGGGCCACAGTTCAATCGCGGTGCGCGGCAAAATGAGTAGGATCAATCCAATCGCGAACATTATGCCTGCCTGCGCGAGCCACAGCGGCGCGAAGGCATTACGCGTTTGAGTATCGCCATCGCGCCAGCCCAATTTCCAAAACGTGAACGCGACGAGCAGCGGATCGACAACATAGAACAGCATCCACCAAAATGGAAAAGGGTTCAGTTCGCCGAGATGCGGGAGCGTAATCAGAAACAGCATTGCGGTTGCCAGCCCGATGCCGAGCAGCACGATGCGGACGGCGCGGAAAGTACGCGCAAAGGCGCACAACAAAACGCCAAAGCCCAGCGACACATACAGCGCGGCGATGAAACGCGCGTTCAACGGCGTCGCGGGCCACGGCACCAAGATTTGCACCAGAGTCGGTTGGAAAAAAACGACGACCAGTTCGAGCGCTTGTAATGCGACAAAAACAAAAATGAGACGCAGCCACATCGGCAGGGATTGATTCAAGTTTGTTCTACTCCCTCTATTTTCTTTCGAGTCGCATCGGCATACCCCCGCGCGGGCGGAGTGTAATCATGGCTTCGGGTTGTATTACACGGTCATTCAGCAGTTGCAGCCGATAGCGTTGCGCCACCATCGCGGTGGTGAGTTGAGCTTCCATCAAACCCAAGTGGTTGCCCATACATTGGCGCGCGCCGCCGCCGAATGGAAAGTACGCATAGTGTGGGCGTTCAGCCACACGACGCGAATTTTTCGACCTCGAATTCTCGACCGGTTCTGCGAACCGCGCCGGCTCGAATGCTTCCGGGTCTTTCCAAAAATCCGTATGGCGATGGGTGAGATACGGGCTGAGAATAACCAGTGAGCCGCCGGGGATGTGCCAGCCATCAATCTCATCATCCGCGACGGACGTACGGACAATCATCCACGCCGGAGGATAAAGCCGCATCGTCTCGTGCACCACCCTCCGCGTGTACTCGAGTCGGGCGAGGTCCTCCACCGCGGGCGTTCTTCCATCCAATACCTGTACAAGCTCTGCGTCGAGCCGCTGTTCTGCCTCGGGGTTTTGCGCGAGCAAATACCACAGCCACGTGAGCGCGATCGCGGCAGTTTCATTTCCTGCCAGAAAAATTGTCACCGCTTCATCGCGCACTTGCTTGTCACTCATGCTTTCGCCGCTTTTTTCATCGCGCAGGTGAATCAGCGCGGAGAGCAGATCACCGGTGACACGCCCGGCGCGCCGTTCGGCAATGGCTTGATAGATCACATCATCTAATTCGCGGATCGCCTGTTTGACCGGCGCGGGCGTGCGCGAGGGGATAAAGCCGAGCGCTCCCAGCAGGGCAAGTGGATTGCGCGTCAGTCGCATTGTAAAATTGTCCGAGAGCTGCGCGGCGAGGTCGAGCGCCCGCGCCAATTCATTGGATTCATCCAGCGCCTCGCTGCCAAAGAGCACGCGGCAAATCAGCGCGCGGGTCAGGCGCGCCATCTCTGCCGCGACGTCAAGTGGTTCACCTGCAGCCGCATTGCTCTCCCAACGCGCGAGCAGTGTGTCAATCGTTTCAGTCATCAACGGCGTGAGTCGCACAATGTACTGACGGTGAAAGTTGGGTTGAATCATACGCCGCTGATGCAACCACAATTCTCCCTCACTGACCAACAGACCATTCCCCAGCAATGGTTTCATCTGCGCGTAACCGATGCCTTTGCGATAGTTGCGGCTGTTATCTTGGAACACGTGCTGAACGTACGCGGGGTGATTTAGCAAAAAGACGGAGAGCGGACCCAAGCGGAAACGAACAATATCGCCATAGCCGCGCGTGCCTTCGATCAAACAGTGGAGCGGACTGTGAGCAA
>JBBSHK010000039.1:0-11908 GCA_038253185.1 Anaerolineae bacterium
CCAAAGCCATAGCCGCGAATATCCGTAATCTGAATCCCGACATTCGCCAAAAGTGTCGGTAGCGTTTTCGATCCACCAAAGTAGCCGAACATATGACGCACGTGATTCAAACCCGCGCCGTACATTGCCTGAAATCCGTACAGCGTCACGATGAATAGTCCGAGGAAATGACCGCGCCGCGCGAGCAGCAGCCCCAGCGGAGGAACGATGGCATAGACCAGCGCGGCAAAAAATATGAATTCAGGAATCGTCACGCCGTACTCTGCCGGTTCGCCGGTGCTGATCGCGTCGTCAATCACGTGCAGCGCGAGAAAAAATAGACTGGCGCAAAATAAAAGCGTGATGCGTCGCAAAAGTAATCCGAGTCGTGCGTCCAAGTTGCCTCTTTTCATTTGAGCGTGCTGGGCAGGATTGTAGCAGAGGAGAGAATAAATTCATAATGAACAATGCGCAATGGACAATGGAGGCTGAGCGATGGAGGAATATGCAATCTGAAATCCGCAATCTGCGTTTGATCCATAATCCTTTCATTTTGTTGACAGTCCGCGTTGAGAATGTTATAACTCGCCAAGCCTCACAACCGATTTAGAAACGCCTCCGCCATATGCGACCCGCAACGCAAGATATTGAAACGAATCGCCGCAGCCGCGCACGCCGCAAAATCGCGCGACAACGACGGCGCCGTCTGGTGCTGCTCGCGCTCGTATTTGTTATTGGAGCAATCCTCGGCTGGTTCGTGTTCGGCTGGTTGGTCTTTCCGCCGCGACACGATCAAGCCGAGGTCAACGGCTTGAATCCGCAAGCCAAAGTGGAATTTGTCGCGTTGACGGTCGAATCGTGGAGCGTCACGCGCGATACTCTCGCCGCGCGAGAACGACTGCGCGGTCTCGATGCCGGCGAACTCACCACGATTCTGAATGAGCTCATCGCCGCGCGCAACCGTGAGGGACAGCCGGAAGCGGCGGCGCGCATCGGCGAGTTCGCCGCGAGCTACGGCTTGCGCATCGCGCAGGTCGTCGTCACTGCCACGCCTGCGCCCAGCCTCACGCCAACTCTCACCCCGTTACCCACCGAAACGTCCCTCGCGCCGCACTTCGCGATCTCGACCTCCATCACGGGCACGCTGCGCGCGGCGGTGGAAAAATGGGCGAACACGCGGAATTGGAACATTGTGCCTGCCGGTGAAATCGCGGATGTAGCAATTACCGTCGACCCGGGCGCGCTGCTTCTGACCGAACGCGTCTACACGGTCGCCGATCGATTTTACACCTTACGCACCGGCATCACCCAGTCCGATGTGCGCGCACTGTGGCAAGGGCAAAGCGCGAGCAACGGCGCGAAAACTTTGCTCGTGAGCGACGAGACGGCGGAAGCATTGGACGATGTTTTAGGTAAACCCGGCGCGTCGGTCAAGCGCGTCGCGCCGGAAAAATTGGTCACGCAATTGTGGAGCGATCCCGCCGCGCTCGCCCTCGTTCCCTTTGATGAGCTCACACCGCGCGTTATCGCGCTGCCGCTCGACAATCAGAATGTTTTGAGTCACGATTTCAAGCTCGAGCAATATCCACTGGTCGCGCGCACCTGGCTCAGCGGCGATGATAAATTGGTGCAGGCGCTCGCGCAAGCAATTCATCAAGACGTGCCGCTCACCAACCGCGATCCGCAAAAAATCACAACCGTGATTATGACCGGCACGACGGCGATCGGTCGTACCTCGGCGTACAAGATTGATCTCAAGGGTGATCCGGCTCTGCCCGCGCGCGTGGTCGGTCCGGTGCTGGCGGCGGCGGACATCACGCACGTCAGCAATGAGATTCCTTTTGTGGACGAGTGCGTGCCAGTACTGAACACGATGACGTTTTGCAGCAAGCCCTCGTACCTCGCGACCTTCAAACTCGCGGGCGTAAAGATCGTCGGGCTGACGGGGAATCACGAATTGGATTACGGTCCACAGGCGATGCTGCACACGCTCGACATTTACGACAAAGAGGGTTTGAAATATTACGGCGGCGGGCGTAACGCGCAGGATGCCAGCAAGACTTTATTCATCACCGATCACGGCAACAAGCTCGCCTTCCTCGGCGCGAACAGTTTCGGTCCGGCGTATGATTGGGCAACAGCGAATTCACCCGGCGCGCAGCGTTACGATGCCGCGACGGTTAAAAAAGAAATCGCGGACGCGCGACAAAAAGCCGATGTCGTCTTTATGGAACATCAGGCGGAAGAATCGTATGAGTACGATCCGAGTCCGAACAATCGCCTCGAATTTCACGCGAGCATTGACGCCGGCGCGGATATTGTGACCGGCGTGCAGGCGCACCATCCGCAGGGAATGGAATTCAGCGCGGACGGTAAACGTCTCATCCTGTACGGACTCGGCAATATTTTTTTCGACCAGATGTTTGACGAAGGGGTGCGGCAGGGCATCATCGCGCGACACACGATCTACGCGGGTCGTTATCTCCAGACCGAACTCTTGACGACGATGCTGGAAGATTTTGTGCAGCCGCGCTGGACGACGCCGGATGAGCGCGTGCGTTTGCTGAATGCCGTTTTCGCCGCGAGCACCTTCAAATAGAGCCGCCAGATGCTGCGCCCTGATAATGACGCGCGGCGGCAGCATTTGCGGATGCGCCGTTTTTTTCATCCGCTGTTTCGTATGGCGACGCGCGCGCTCACGCGTCTTGAAGTGCGCGGGCTAGAAAATATTCCACCGAGTGGTCCGTTGATTCTCGCCTTTAATCACCTCGGGCATCTCGATCCCGTGCTGCTCTATATCACGATGCCGGTGTTTCCCGAAATCGTCGGCTTGAGTGAAGCATTCGAAATTCCGCTGGTGGGCTGGTTCGTCCGCGCGTACGGTGGTATCCCGGTGCACCGCGATCAATTTGATCGCGCGGTGGTGGAGCAAGCGTTACAAATTTTGCGGAATGGCTGGATGCTCGCGCTCGCGCCGGAAGCGCGCTTTAGCACGATCGCGAAATTGGAGCAAGCCCGAACCGGTGTGGCGTACCTCGCGATGAAATCGGGCGCGCCCGTCTTACCGATCGCGATCACCGGCACGGAAAAATTGGGTGTGTCGTTCAAGCGACTATGCCGCGCGCAGATTTCGCTCACGTACGGAACACCGCTGCGACTTCCACCGTTGCCGCACAAGGGCGCGGAACGCCGAGCGCTGCTGCGTGAGCAATCGGACCGTATCATGCGCGCGATTGCGGCGATGCTGCCAGATGAATATCGCGGGGTGTATAAGGAGTAGCATGACTCAATTCATTTTTGTGCGACACGGTCAGACCGATTGGAATAAAGATGATCGCTTTCGCGGGCGCGCGGATATTCCACTGAACGATGTGGGAGTGGAACAGGCGCGGCGCGTGGCAGCGCGGCTTGAAAAAATTCCGATTGCGGCGGTGTATGCCAGTCCACTCGGTCGCACGATGCGCACTGCGGAAATTATTGCCGAGCCGCACGGGTTAAAGATCGAGCCGCGCGAGGAGTTACTCGATTTCGATTACGGGGAATGGCAGGGCAAGTTGCCGAGCGAAGTCGATCCGATTCAGTACGCGTTATGGAAGACGCAGCCCGACCGCGTCCAATTTCCACGGGGCGAGAGTCTGAGTCAGGCGCGGGCGCGCGTGATGATGCTGATCGAGACGGTGAGCCAAGCTCACCCGGACGAAACGATTTTGCTCGTCTCGCACGACATTGTCGCAAAAATTTTACTGTGCGCCTTGCTCGGACTCGACAATAATTCGATACGTCGCTTTCAACAAGACAACGCCGCGATCAACCGCTTTGACCTGAAAGAGGGACAGGTCCTGATACATGCGGTGAATGAGACTATGCATTTGGAATAGAGTAGTAGGGGCAGGTCTAAGACCTGCCCCTACTAAATCATTGCAGCGAGCCGCGCAATTGTAGAATTTCTTGTCGCGCCTGATTGATGCCGGATTCGACGCCCAGATCGCGCAAGCGGATTTCGAGCGGCACATTCAGATCGAGCGGCACGGTAATCGAATAGGGCACGGTGCGACTGATCGAGACCGGCACCGTCAAGCTTACCGGGAACGTGGTGTTGATATTCACCGGCACATCGACCGGACCGAACAGCGTCGAGATGCTCGTGTGCAGCGTCGTGACAATGGGGACATTGGCATTGATCGGAATGACCAACTCCTGATTAAAAGGCAGCTCCCCCGCAATCGGAATAATTTGATTCACCTTGACCGTGTAGCGAAAAGAAAGATCGGCGAGTCCCCCGATTTCCTGCGAGGCGCGGTCCAGCGCGGTGATCGCGCCGACGCGCGCTTGATTCAATTTCATCAGCAGAAAAATATTGAGCGCGAGCGAGACCAGCGCCACGAGCAGCGCGAGCGGTGCAATGAAACGCGACATATTTCCTCCGATCAATTTACTCCGACAGAATTAATCGCTTCCGGCAAGAGCGGCAGCAAATCACCCGCCAGCGCTCCCGCCTGACCGCTACGGTGCGCGGCGAATTCACCGGCGAGTCCATGAATGTACGCGCCGACGAGCGCGGCGTTGAAGGCATCCTCTGCGGCTGAATCATCGCCGCGCGCCGCGCGTGTTGATGCCGCGCGATACTGGGCGAGAAATCCGGCAATCGTGCCCGCAAGCACATCGCCCGTGCCCGCCGTCGCCAGCGCGGGATTCGCAAAAGGAATCAGCGTCGCGCTTTGATCCGGCGCGGCGATGACGGTGAATGCGCCTTTGAGTACCACCACCGCATTCCATTTTTTCGCAAACTCGCCCGCGACGCCGATGCGGTCGCGCTGCACTTTTTGAATATCCGCGCCCATCAGCCGCGCCATCTCGCCCGGATGTGGTGTGAGAATCGGCGGCGCGGAAAACTGCGCGCGTTCCCACCAACGCTCGGTTTCCGCGAGCGCGTACAGCGCGTCGGCATCAATGACAACACTCGGTAAATCATTTGACTGCGCCGCGTCGATTCCGAAAAGTTGTCTCACAAATTGCAGTGTTGATTCCTCGCGCCCCAAGCCGCAGCCGACGAGTAGCGCTTGATAATCGCGCGCGCGTTCCGCGAGTGGCTTGGCTGCCTCGGGTGACCACGCTCCCTCCGCATCCGGCAGAGGCAAGTACGTTGCTTCATTCAATTTCCCGGCGACGATTGGATGAATCGTGCGCGGCAGCGCCAGCGTGACCAAGCCCGCGCCCGCGCGACCCGCCGCCGTCGCCGCGAGCACCGGCGCGCCGGTGAACTCGAGCGAGCCCGCGACGATCATTGCCTTGCCGAACGTCCCCTTGTTCGAATCGCGCTGGCGTCGCGGCAGCCGCGCGCGAATTTCTTCGTCGGTCGCGAGGTCGAGCGGAATGTCACTTGCCCACTCGCGCGGGATGCCAATATCTGCAATGAGGAGTTGACCGACCGCGTTCGCGCCGGGGAAAGTGTACTGACCAACTTTCGGAAAGGCAAAGGTGACAGTCATATCGGCGGGAACTGTTGCGGGATCGAGCGCGCCGTTGTCGGGATTCAAACCGGTGGGAAGATCGACCGCGAGGAGGGTTGGGTGGTTTGATGGTTGAGTGGTTAGGTGGTTTGATAGTTCGGTGGTTCGGTGGTTAGGGGAAATGAGTTCCGTTGGTTGATTTGCGTCTTTGCCCAGTTCCGTCTTCACCTTTTCAAGAATTTGTTTCAGCAGTCCTTCAATCGGTCGCGTAACGCCGGTCCCTAAGAATGCGTCCACGATAAAATCGGCGCGCGCGATTTCTGCTTTCAAGTGTGCGAGATTTTTGTCCTCTTCCGCGCGCGTGAATTCAATCCCACGCGCGCGACATTCTTGAAAATTCACATCGTCCTCGCGCGGCTCGCGCTTCCACACATATAGAAAAATTTTCGCACTCGCGTCGTGCAATGCCCGCGCGCAGACGAGTCCGTCACCGCCATTATTGCCAGGACCGACGAGCACCAGCACGCGCTTGGCGTCCACTGACCATTGTTCAGTAAGCGCCTGCGCGGTCAACGTGCCGGCGCGCTGCATCATCGCCGCGTACGTATTGCCGTTCGCGTCCGCGCGTTTTTCGAGCTCGCGCATTTTTTCAGCCGTGACGAGTTTCATACAAGAAGTTTCACCACAGAGCCACAGAGTGCGCGCAGGATTCTAGTTTTGATTCTCACGATTTTCATTCTCTCGGTGTTCTCTGTGACTCGGTGGTAATTATCACTTTTTCGTTGTTAGCAATTGTTTCTTGAGTCGCTGCCACACGCCGCGCATCTCGCGGACTTGTTCACCTGTTGCTTGTCGCTGCGCGTAATGTACGCTCACGTACGCCTCGGTCAAACGTTGAAGGTCGAGCGCGCTTTCGGGAAAACGCGCGGTGAGGCGCGGTAAAAATTCGAGCGGCGTTTCTGCTTCGCGTCGCGGAAATCCGAGCGCGGCGAGATACGCCAGCAGCGCGGCATAGATGCGCCGAATGTTTTCTGCTTCGATTTCGCGCGGGCGAGTTGTCGTGGCGCGTGCTTTTTTCATTCGATGGGTGCTCAGCGAGTCGCGCTCATCCACGCTCTCACGCGCATAATTTTCTTCCTCGAGGTAATTCATCCGCCGATTCAAAGAGCGGGCGATCAAGAGGGCGATGCCAAAAACAATCGCGATGATCGCGAGCACGCGCGCGTACGGCAGCAGGTTCATCAACTGCTGTACCGCCTCGTTGAACGCCGGGTTGGTCTGGTTCGGCGTATCCGGGAAAATCGGACGCAGTTGCTCGAGCAAGCGTCCGAGGCTGCTGAACAAGGGCGCGAGCAGATCGACCAATTGCTGCACAATAAAGCCGAGCGGGACGAGCAGGATGAGCGCGATGATTTGGAACAGGAGGGTGAGGGGCCACAACATTTCAAAAAATGCCGCGGCACTGCTGAGCGTGAATAGTTGCGTGACGATGAATCCCAGCGCGACCGCGCCGAGGGTCGCGCCCGCGAGCACGACTCTCCACCGGTTGCCCAGCGCCATCTCGCGCCCAGATTCCTCGATCCGCGCGAGTGAGATCGCGAGCAGCGAGGCAATAAAGAAAACAAAAATCCACGCGCGAAATTCGACTCCGCCCGCCAACGCCGCGACGATGGCGACGAAAAAAAAGATGAGCACGCCGAGACGAAATTGATAGCCGACGAACCACAGCGTCAGCGGACGCGTCGCAAAACCCAAACCACGCACATAGACGTACAATAGCGCGGAGGTGGAGATGAACTCCGGCGTGAATCGTTGAAACGGAAACACCCGCCCACCAAAATTCGACAGCCAACCTATATCGGTCAGCGGCAGATCGCGATAAAGATCAAGGCGCGTGACGAGCAGGATGGCGGCGAGCGCGATGCCTACATTCAGCCACTGCAGCACGCGCCAACTTTTATCGCGGCGCGGCAGGTGTGCGCCCACCGCGAGCGCGAGCCAATAGACGAAAAAAATTCCGAACGGCGAGACGACGCGGGTCGTTCCGGCGAGTTTGCTGACCGTGAGCGCGGCGGCGTACACCCAGCATGATTCCGCAAGCGCCAGCAGCGCGCGGCGCGACTCGGCGCGCAGGTTTATTTTCGCCGCAGAAAATTTCGTTGGGGTCAGAGTGAAGGTGGACATTTCAAATTGTTGCAACCTTCGCGAAATCAAATGCGCGAGTATCGTCCGGCGCGTGCGCCTGATGCACGACGATGCCGAGTAATTCTTGCGGTTGCCAATTTTGGTCGAGCGAGACGAGCGCGAGCCGTCGTCCCACGCGCTGCAAGCGCAGCATCTCCGCGAGCAGATTCTCCGTGATGAGCGGGGTCACGACAATCAGCGTCGCGCCCCACGGCAGATTCGGACTCTCGCGCCGCAGCAGTTGCTCGATCGGCGAGGTGACAAAGTACGAAACCGCGGCGAGCGCCTCCAAAACATTCCGCAGTTGGTCGGGATCGCGCCCCGGCAAAATTTTAAGACGCTGATCGGAATCGGGCCAGGTGCCATTCGCAATCAGACCGAAGGCGTACTTGTGCTCCGCTGCGAAATTCGCGAGCGAGGCGGCGAGCCGAATCGCGCGTTCGGCGCGGGCGCTTTCAATTCCTTGCCACGCCTGCTCGTAAGTCGCGATATTCAAAAACAAAACCCAGTTGTAATTGATCGTCGGCTCGTACACTTTGACCTGGAGCGCGGCGCGGCGCGCGCTGGCGCGCCAGTGAATATGTTTCGGCGCGTCGTCGGGTCGATAATCGCGCAAGCCGCGAATGCGCGTCGGGTCCTCGAACATCGGGATGCGCGTCTTGGTCTCGCCGAACGGTTCCTTCGCGGGCAAGCCCCAATCGTCGAGCGAAAAAATTCGCGGGTAAACGATCAAGCGCTCGACGCGCGGGTGCTCCCACTCGCGCTCGAACAGTCCGAACAAATCGCCCGAGCGAATGGTCGCAGGACCGATTCCATAAAAGCCGCGATGATTGCAGCTGATGTGATAGTCCCAGCGCGCGCGTTCGTTGCCGAGCAGCGAGGCGCGCTGTTCCAAAAAACCGGTGAGCGGAATATGGGAGGGCGCGAGCGGTTTTTCTTCCGGCGGAATCGCGAGCGGCATCCGGTCGGTGACGCGAATCCACGCGAGCGGCAGCCATTTCCGATTCGACAGGAGGAGCGAGAGCGACACGCGTTCGCCTTCGAACACGCGCGTTTCAGAAAGTTTGCGCTCGTAGGTCACGCGCCAAAACGCGACGCGCTGCCACGCCCACGCGATCGGGATGATGGTGACGAGCAATGACGCGAGCACGAGCAAAGTTTCTTGCCCGAGCAGCGCGGCAAAGACGACCATCAGCGCGGCGAATTCAAGCCAGGATTCGGTGAACAAAACGATGAGCTGCGAGCGATGAGCAATGAGTATGAGCCAAACGTTGATGCTCAGTCCTCATTGCTCAGTCCTTTACACTTTCTCCACGGGAGCGGGAACGGAATCGACGACTTCTTTGACAATCTCTGCCGCGCCGCGTCCGCGCAAACGCGTCTGCGCGCCGATGATGAGCCGATGCGTGAGCACGAAGGGCGCGAGATATTTCACGTCGTCGGGCAACACAAAATCGCGTCCCGAGATCGCGGCGTATGCTTGCGCGGCGTGATAGAGAAAAAGTGTGCCGCGCGGACTCACGCCCAATTCGACGGCGGGATGCGCGCGGGTCGCGTGGGCAATCGCGACAATGTATTCGCGCACGCTGTCTTCGACGCGCACCGCGCGAATCGCGCGCTGCATTTCCGCGAGCGCTTCATTGGTCACGACCGCTTGCAATTCGTCCAATGGCTCGGCGCGGTCGTACCGTTGCAGGATCAGGCTCTCTTCAGCGGACGACGGATAGCCCAATTTAATTCTCATAAAAAAGCGATCGACCTGCGCTTCGGGCAGTGGAAAAGTTCCTTCCAACTCGACCGGATTTTGCGTCGCCAAAACAAAAAAAGGACGCGGCAGTGGCATCGTCGCGCCGTCCACCGTGATCTGTCGCTCCTGCATCGCTTCGAGCAAGGCGGATTGCGTGCGCGGTGTGGCGCGATTGATTTCATCGGCGAGCACGATTTGCGCGAGCAGCGGACCCGGACGGAATTCAAATTCTTGCGTCTTTAAATTGTAAATGGACAATCCGGTGATGTCGCTCGGCAGGAGATCGGGAGTGAATTGAATGCGACGAAAGGTGCAACCCAACGATTTCGCTAACGCTTTCGCGAGCGTCGTCTTGCCAATGCCCGGCACATCTTCGAGCAGCAGATGTCCCTCGCACAACAATGCGACCAGCGCGAGATTTACCGTAGCATCTTTGCCGATAATGACGCGGGCGATATTCGCGCGCAGGGTATTGGCGGACGATTGCAGGTCCATAAGCGTCTGAAAATTTTACCACAGCTTTGGGATTTGCGATTTATGATTTCTGATTTCGGATTGGTGATTGAAACTCGTGAAATCATAAATCATAAATCACGAATCGCGAATCAGAAATCCGACGCGTGTGCTATAATCGCGCTGTGCTCACTCCAGACACGCGCGACGAAATCATTTCATTCACGCAAGAATTGGTGCGGTTGCCGAGCTTGCCCGGACGTGAGCGCGAGGTCGCGCAATTAGTCGAAGCAAAAATGCGCGCGCTGAATTATGATCAGGTATGGACGGACGAATACGGCAGCGTGGTTGGAATTTTGAAAGCAAGCGAGAGGGGCGCGACGATTTTGTTCGACAGTCACACGGACACCGTGGAAATCACGAGCCGCGAGATGTGGACGCACGATCCGCTCGGCGGCGAAATCGCGGACGGCAAAATTTGGGGACGCGGCGCGACCGATATGAAAGGCGCGCTGGCGGGAACCGTCATTGCACTCGGACGTTTGCCGCGCGACGCGTCCGCGTTTCGCGGAACGATTGCGGTGAGCGCGAGCGTGGCGGAAGAAGTGATCGAGGGCGCGGCGCTGTCGCACATTATTCCGCGCGTGAATCCCGATTTCGTCGTGATCTGTGAGCCGACCGAATGCAAAATCGGCATCGGGCAGAAAGGTCGCACGGGCATTTTCGTAACGACACGCGGTAAGCCCGCGCACACGTCCAACCCCAAGCTCGGCGACAATGCGGTTTATAAAATGATGGCGGCGATTGAAAAATTGCGCGCGCTCGAACTACCGTACGACGGGCTGCTCGGCGACGGTGTGATGGAACTGGTCGAGATTCAGTCGTTTCCATTTCCGGGCAAGTCCATCGTGCCTGATGGATGTCAAGCGCGTTTTGATCGGCGTCTCGTGCGCGGTGAAACGCGCGAGAGTGTGTTGGATTCACTGCGCGACGCGCTGCGCGAAATTTCTGATTGTGAAGTGGAATACACGACGGCGCGCGTAAATTGTTACACCGGAAAAGTTTTGGAGAACCCCGATTTTTACGCGGGCTGGTCGATTCCACAGACGAGTCCGTGGCTAATCAAAGCGATGTACGGTTTGCGCGCGGGCGGATTGGAGCCGGATTTTTACGCGGTGCCGTATTGTACGAACGGCAGCTACAGCGCGGGAGATGCCAAGATTCCAACAATTGTATTTGGTCCATCGACAATCAAACTCGCGCACGCGATTGACGAATACATCGAGATGGACCAACTGCTGCGCGGGGCAGAAGTGTTTGTTGGGCTGGCGAAAGAGTTGGGGCAATAGCTCATAATTGGAAATATGGCGCGTGAAATAACCAGACCCAAGACGTTTATATCGACGGCAAGTCTCAAGCCGCACTTTTTCATCGGACTGATGCTCGTCGCGATTTTCTGGACAGCGGCGTGGCTGCATCTCGGCGTACTCGGCGAATACTCTTTCTTTCCGCTGTGGCTCGGATATATTCTCACAGTGGATGCCCTCGTCGCCGCGCGGCGTGGCGAGTCACTGCTCATGCGCGCGCCGAAACATTTGGTCGCGTTATTCCTCCTCAGTGCGCCCGCGTGGTGGCTGTTCGAGGGCGCGAATAATTTTACGCAGAACTGGCATTACCTTGCGCCGGAAAATTATTCGCGCGTGCACATTATTATCGAGCAGACGATTGATTTCACGACGGTGATACCGGCGGTGTTTGAAAGCGCGATGCTGTTGCTAACCTTCGCATTCGTGCAGCGATTGCCGCGCGCCGCGTTCCGCATTCGCGTTTCACGTCTCACGCTGTGGCTCTTGATGTATGTCGGCGCGTTCGCGTTTCTCGCCATCATCTTTTTGCCGCAACTGGCTTTTAGTTTTGTGTGGCTGTGGCTCTGGCTCATCGTCGATCCGTTGAACTGGCTGCGGGGCAGACCGTCACTGCTCGAACAATTTTCGCGCGGCGATTTCAGAATCATTGGCGCGCTGGCGCTCGGCACTTTGGTCTGCGGATTTTTTTGGGAGATGTGGAATTTTTATTCGTACCCGAAGTGGTATTA
>JBBSHK010000040.1:0-11750 GCA_038253185.1 Anaerolineae bacterium
GCGGTCTTGAACGAACTTTCCGTCGCCTCCGCTCCCCCGCTCGTAAAAAAGAAAGTGTAGATCGAAGGATAAACCAGCGTGCTCAATTTTTCGGCGAGCGCAATCGCGGAGAGATTCGTGCTGCCCGCGTACGCCGACGCGTACTCCAGCGTGGACATTTGGTCGAACGCGGCTTGCGCCAACTCGCGGCGACCATGTCCGATATTCACATTCCACAGTCCCGCCAGCCCATCGATGAATTCGCGTCCGTCAATATCCTTGATGACGGCGTCGTGCCCCTCGACCCAAATTTTCGCGTCGCGGTGCGCGGTGGGGTGATGGAGCGGATGGAGCAAGTGCGCCTGGTCGGAGCGCAGAGATTCGGTGCGAGTCAGCATTCGATTGATTCCTTTCGTGATTATTTAAAATGGTCGAGGTATTTCTCGATCCGCGGTGCTGGACAATTCACTTGCAAAAACGCAAGCACACGCGTCGCGTCTAAAAGGCACGTGCATTCTATCACCCTCGCGCGATTTGCAACAGCCGCGCTAAATTGTTCCGTCCCACGCGCGGCGCTACCGTAGAACGCGTCGGAGCACGCGCACGAAGGGATTGTCTAAACTCCACCAGATGAAAGTATTTTGTCATTTCTCGCTGCGCTCGAAATGACGACTAATATCCTTTCGGGTTTAACAATCCCCGCACGAATATCTGATTGACTTGCGCGCGCTTTCGTGTATACTGCGCGCCATGCGCCTGAAACGGCTCGAAGTGCATGGCTTTAAAACCTTTGCCAATCGCACCGAGTTCCTCTTTAACGCCGGCATCACCGCCGTCGTGGGTCCCAACGGCAGCGGCAAAAGCAATGTCGCCGACGCGATCCGCTGGGCGCTCGGCGAGCAGTCCTACTCGGCACTCCGTACGAAAAGGACCGAAGACCTTGTATTCAACGGCAGCGCCGCACGCCCCCGCCTCGGTATGGCAGAAGTCGCGCTCACTCTCGAAAATCCATTCGCCCTCGCCGAAACACCAGCTCACGATTCCGCAATCCCCTCGAACGGTCACAACGGCAACGACTTTGCCGACCCGCGCGTTCGCGCCAATGCAGTGGATGAAATTTTGCGCGCCCGCCCAACCGAAGTGACCATCATGCGGCGCGCCTACCGCAGCGGCGAGAATGAATATTTCATCAATCGTCAACGCGTGCGCCTGCGCGAGGTGCTCGAACTTTTGCAGCACTGGGGACTGTCACGCAATACCTACGCAGTTGTTGGACAGGGCTTGATCGACGCCGCGCTGTCGCTGCGCGCCGGAGAGCGCCGCGCGCTGTTTGAAGAAGCCGCGGGCATCGGTCTCTATCAATCCAAAAAACAGAACGCGCTCGAAAAATTAGAAGAGACGCAGCAGAACCTCTTGCGCGTGAATGACATTATTAACGAAATCGCGCCGCGTCTCCCCAGTCTCGCGCGTCAAGCCGATCGCGCCCTCAAGTACGAAAGTGTCGCCACCGCGCTCGACGAAAAGTTACGCCAGTGGTACGCCTTCCAATGGGCGCAAGCTCAGGAACATTACGCGCGCAGCACGGCGGCTGAAAGGCAGGCGCGCGAAAAACTAAACGCGCAGCGAGCGCAGATGCACGACCTGGCGGCACAATTGTCTGGAGCACGACGCGAAGCGCAGATCTTACGCGCGCGCCTTGCCGAACAGCGCCATGCCCGCAACGCAAGCGCGAGTGAACACGCCGCCCGCGCGCGCGACCTCGCCGTGTACGAAGAACGCTTGCGTTTTGCCGAACAGCAACGCGAAGAGGCTGAACGCGAAATGCAGATGCTGGACAGCAACGCGACCACATTCGACAGCCAAATCGGAGCTGCCCAAGCCAAACGCACAGAACTCTTACACCAACGCGCAGGACTCGTCGCGCGCAAGCGGCTCGCCAATGGACGCATCGGCGAAATGGAAGCAGCAGGCGCGAGCGCGCCAAAGAACGGTGACCGCGTCGATGCGCGCGATCTCGCGCGGCGACTGGTGGAGGTTCAGCAGAGTCTTTCGCTGTACGAACAGGCATTGCCCGCGGTCTCGCGCCTCGCCGCGCGTGCCGAAGCGTTGGCGCAGGATGAAGTCGCGCGACGCGCGCGCGAAAAATTACTCGAGCGCGCCCGCGCGGACTGGAACGAGTCCAAGACCGCGTTAGCATTAATCGAACGCGATATTCAGGCAGCGGAACAAGAAGCCGCAGCCGCGCGCGCCGCGCAACAAAAATCATTCGCGCAGCATGAAGGCAAACGCGCGCGGCTGCAAAAACTTTCCGAGCAGCTCGACTCGCTCGCCCTCCAGCGCGACAATGTGCAGTCGGCGGTCAATGCGCTGACCAAGGAATTGGATACCATCGCCGCCGATGCTTCGCCCGACGAGTCAGGCTTGGTAGCGAGCGAACATTTGCAAAATGAACTCGAAGAGCGTGAAGCCTCCGCCCGCGCGCAGTTGAGCACACTGGAGGAATTACACAACCGCGCGGTACTCGACGCCGAACGCAGTCGCGCCGAAATCGCGCGGCTCGAAACCGAAATCGAAGACGACCTCGGCACGGTCGAGCTTGACACGAATGCGCCGCGTCAATTGCGTTTGCGCCTGGTTGTTCGCCACACGCGACCGGCAGTCGCATTGAGCGAAGAGGGCGACGCCGCGGACGAGGAGCGCGCAGAGGAAATCATTGCGCTGCCCGAGGTGGTGACGTTGCCGGACAATTTTGAAAAAGAAATCCGGCGACTCAAGAACCAGATGAAATACATCGGCAACGTGAATCCCAACGCGCCCGCCGAATATGAAGAGTTAAAGCAGCGCCACGCTTTTCTGACCGAACAAGCCGCCGACCTCGCGCAAGCCCTCTTACGATTGCAGCAAGCCGCCGCCGAGTTGGATGAAATAATGAAGGTGCGCTTTAAAGAAA
This sequence comes from Anaerolineae bacterium, assembly GCA_038253185.1. Classification (GTDB taxonomy): domain Bacteria; phylum Chloroflexota; class Anaerolineae; order UBA4142; family SHND01; genus JBBSHK01. The sequence goes on from JBBSHK010000040.1 coordinate 2,930, forward strand.
TGTTCGACCGCATCAATCTCGAATTTAAAAAATATTTCACGCTGCTTTTCGGCGGCGGCAGCGCGCGCCTCGAACTGACCGAACCGGACAATCTCGTGCAGACCGGCATCGAGATCACCGCCAAGCCGCCGGGCAAACGCGCGGCGCACCTCGCCATTCTGTCAGGCGGCGAACGCGCGCTCACCGCGGGCGCGCTGTTGTTCGCGATTCTGAAAGCCAGCCCGACTCCGTTCTGCGTGCTCGACGAAGTGGACGCGATGCTCGACGAAGCGAACGTCGGACGTTTCCGCGATGCCTTGAAAGATTTGAGCGCCGAGATTCAATTTATTGTCATCACTCACAACCGCGCCACCATCGAGAGCGCGAGCACCGTGTACGGAATCTCGATGGGAGATGATGGTGTGTCACAAGTTATCTCGATGCGTCTCGCTCAAGTCCATGAGTTCGCGGAAGCGGGCGAGCCGGCGCCGGCGTCCAGCAGCGCCTCCTTTTAAAATAGCTCTCTCCCCTTTCCAATTTCTCCTCGCGCGCGTGATTCTTTCGGACACATTATGGCTTTGACCATTCATTTCATCGATGTCGGTCAAGGCGATTGCATTTACCTGCGCTATGACGCGCCGGACGAATTACCGCGCCACATTCTCGTGGATGGTGGACGCGCAAGCGCGGCGGGGCGCGTTTCGTCCTATCTCCAACGCCAGGGCGTCACGCGTTTGCACCTCGTCGTGGCAACGCACGTGGACGACGATCATATCAGCGGTCTCTTGGAAATCCTCTCCACCTTTCCGGTCGCGCGCTTTTGGGGTCCCGACCCGCAGCAGCATCAGTGGATGCGCCCGCTGGCGGAACGCGTAGGCGTAAGGGAGGCGACGACGATTGAGCCGGCACAACATCAAGACGTGATCACTATCGAAAGCGTGAACACTTACGATCGCTTGCACGCAATGGCGCTCGGCGCGGGCGTGCTCGTCGAGTATCCGATTATTGGGCACGATGCGTCGCATCTTTTTCCCGGATTGGAATTGCGCGTGATGGGACCGACGCAGGAACTCGCGAGGGGCGCGCTGAACGCACTCGACATTCAGTCCACCGATCAGGCAATCGAAATTCTTTCTGCGAACACAAATAATTCGAGCATCATAATGCGCGCCGGACTGAACGGGCAACATGTGCTGCTGACCGGCGACGCCGAGATGGCGGAGTGGCACGCGATGATTTCACAATGGGGCGCGGGACTCCACGCGCGCGTGTTGAAAATTTCGCATCACGGTTCGCGCAACGGCACCAACGCGCAGGTGCTTGAAATGGTACGCCCGCGTCAAGTGGTAATCAGCGTCGGACCGAATTCATACGGACACCCCGACCCGAACGTAGTAGATATGCTCGCGCCGCCGATGCAGCTCTATCGCACCGATCAACAGGGCGCCATCGTGATTCGTTTCGAAGCAGGAGACGCCGCGCCGCTTCCTCATCCAGCGTCGCGTTCTTGGTGGCAGCGGCTGCTCGATTGGATGTTGGGACGACCAGTGGCATGAGACTGCTCAATCGCCCGTGGATTTTTGAAATTGGCGCTGACTTTTACGCTTGGTTCAATTCGAATCAATTATGGCGCGAGTCGTGCGCGCGTCTCGCCGCGTACTTTCCGCCGCCGCAGCGAGGACGAAAATTGCGCGTGCTCGATTTGGGCTGTGGTCACGGAGTCACCGCGATTGCGCTCACCCAAGTTCGCCCCGATGCAAATCTGATTGGTCTCGATCTCGCGACGCGAATGCTCGAACACGCGCGCCGTCACAGCGTGCGCGTCGGACTGAACACGCGCATCAATTATGTGCTCGCGGATGCAACCGCGCTCCCTTTTGCCGACCGCACTCTTGATGTGACGACGGGACATTCATTTTTGTATCTCGTTCCAGACCGCGCGGGAGTTTTGCATGAGGCGTATCGCGTGTTGCGCTCGGGCGGTCGCTATGTGTCAATGGAACCGCGCGACGGAAAATTTGACGCGAGCATTATTCGTGACAACTGGCGCAACGCGCGTTTTCTGATTTCGATGTTTCTTTGGCGACCGTACAGTAAAGCGCACGGACGTTTCGACGAAAAAAATTTTCCCAATGCGCTCGCGCGGGCGGGTTTCAAAAATACCGGCACCGAACTCGCGCTGGGCGGTTTGGGCATCATCGGGTATGGGCAAAAGGAATAGTCGATTGATCAGGTAGTTGGGAAAACGCGAATATTTGACGACACGAAGACCCGACCCTACGACGATGCGACTATCCGACTATGTGACGCACTTGCGTCTGCCTTTTCAATTTTTGCTGTCGCCGATTTTTTTGTGGGGTTACCTGCTCGCGGACGGCAAGCCGACGGCGCAATTAATCATCGCGTATCTTTCGTTTCATCTTTTTTTGTACGCCGGCACCACCGCGCTGAATTCCGCGTATGATCGGGACGAGGGTCCTGTCGGAGGACTGGAGCAACCCCCGCCCGTTCCGCCGCATTTGCTGGTATTTTCGATCATCTGGCAATTGCTTGGCTTTTTGCTCGCGCTCACAATCAACCTTTGGTTCGCCCTGATCTATGCGATCATTTTCTGGATGTCGGTCGGTTATTCGCACCCGCGCGTGCGTTGGAAAGGTCATCCGTTCGCCGCGCTCGCGACGATTGCCATCGGTCAAGGGGTGCTGCCTTTTCTCGCGGGCTGGGCGGTGGCGCGCGGCGAAATTTTTTCCGCAATGAATTCGCAAGCGATTCTTGGCGCGCTGACCGCCACGCTGCTCATCGTCGGAATGTATCCGCTCACGCAGATATATCAATTGGAAGAGGACGCACGGCGCGGAGATAAAACTGTCGCGTTGTATCTCGGCGTGCGCGGCTCGTTCCGCTTCGCCGCCGCCTGCATTGCAATCGGCGGACTCGGCGCCGTCGCGATCGCGGCAGCGCGCTTTTCAATGATTGAAGCCGCCGCGCTGGTCTTGTTCATTGCGGGCTTGCTCGCGTGGCTGCGGCGGTGGGCGCGCGTTTTTGATGCGCAAACGATTGTCGAAAACTTTCGGGCGTTGATGCGCGTGTATGCCGCGACGACGCTGCCGTTTCTCTTCTGGATTATTTTTCATCTGGCGCTAGGTTAATGACAAGTCGCACTTTGGGTCTGTTCTATGTCTTGGCGGCTCTAACTGATTTAATGTGAGGAGTGAAATGGACCAGAAAGAAATCACAGGAATTTTTCCGCCGATCCCGACGCCGTTCGATGAACTTGGGAATATTTTGCACGACCAACTCCGCGCCAACCTAGCGGGCTGGTCGGCGACCGGGCTGCACGGCTTTGTGGTGCTCGGCTCAAACGGTGAGTATGTGCTGTTGAACGAACAGGAAAAATGCGCGGTGTGGGAAACGGCGCGCGACGCGATCCCGCGCGAGCGGTTATTCATCGCGGGCGCGGGCGCGGAGTCAACGGCGGCGACGATTCATTTAACGCGGCGCGCGGCAGAGTTGGGCGCGGACGCGGCGATGATCGTGACGCCGCATTATTATCGCGCGCAGATGAATCCCGCGTCGCTGATCCATCACTATCGCGCGATCGCCGACGCGTCGCCAATTCCGATTCTGCTCTACAACGTCCCGCAAAACACGAACGTGGATATGGACGCCTCGACCATCCTCGCGCTCGCGCAACACGAAAATATCGCGGGCATCAAAGACAGTTCGGGCAATCTCGGCAAGATGGGCGAAGTGATTGGCAACGCGCCGACGCAATTCGCGTTTCTCTCCGGCTCGGGCAGTTTTCTTTATCCCGCGCTCACGTTGGGCGCGAAAGGCGGAGTGCCCGCGCTGGCGAATGTTGCGCCGCGCGAATGTGTGCAGATTTTTGATTCCTTCGCGCGAGGTGAACACGAGACCGCGCGCCAAATACAACTGCGCGTGATTCGGCTGAACATCGCCGTAACTTCGCGGATGGGCGTGCCGGGATTGAAAGCCGCGCTCGACGAGTTGGGCTATTACGGAGGACCGCCGCGCTCGCCGCTATTGCCGCTCGGTGAAGCGGATCGCGCGATTTTGCGACAGATTTTGCAAGAAGCGGAAATCGTGAGGGACTGAGCGGGATCTAAAATGGGGCGCGGTTCGCGCGTGCGACGTTTATCGTCAGCGCGCGAAGGGAGGTTGACCGAACGACGCCAGCGCGCGCTCGAACCATACTGCCGGCGTCAACCCGGCGATGATCAAGATCGCGGTCAAGCTTGCCACCAGCGCGATGCCGGTCCACACGCGCCACGACCGCCACACCAGCCACAACAAATCACGAACTGCCAACACGAACCGGAATGCGCCTGAGGGCAGTGCGTGCGCGACACGGCGGGCGGGGGGACGCAAGCGCGCACCCACACGGCTGAGCCAAGCATTCGCGCGTCGGCTCGCGTTCGAAAAAATCTCCCCCATATGTTTTTCAAAGGCATACGCGTCGTCGTCCTCTGACGTGAGCTTTGCCTCTTTTTCGGCAGACCCTTCTGCCGCCGCGCGGTCCGCTTCGGTTGCTTCGAGTTGCTCGGACGCGGGTTCCGCCACGTTTGTTTCCGTCGAGGCAATGCTTTCAGCCGCGTTCGTGTTCGTGTCCAAAGTATTTTCTTCAACCGGGGTTTCGCTGTCGCGCGACTCGAGCTCGCTTGCTGGCTCCTCCGCGCCGGACAGTTCCACGACCTCCTGATCGATTTCGACCGGTGCAGTTTGGAATTCCATTTCCGCCCTCGCCTCTGGACCGAGAAGAAATTCGCTCTGGTCAAATACCGCATCGGCATCCGCTCCGTTTCCGCGCTCGAGGTACGGATATTTTCTCCGAGCGGGGCGCGAAATAATTTCAGCCGCGCCACTTGGCTCAGGAGGCACAGACTCTTCGGGCGGCGCGGGTGGAACGGCGCTCGATTCAGGCAATGGCATAAGGGCACGCAACCAATTTTCCGCAAAGCGGAGGATGCCGATGAGCAGTCCAACTTCCGCGGCGATCACGAGGAACAATAATCGTACGTCGGTGGAGGCGATGACCAGCAACAAATTCCAGCGCTCTGAAAATCCAACGCCGAGGCGCAAGCCAAGCAAATTGAAACCCGCGAGCAGGAACGCGGTGACGGCGAGGCGGCGCACCCAGCGATTGGTCGAACTTCGCCCGACGACGATGGCGACGGCGAACAGCGTGAGACTGATCGCGCGCGAAGCTAATTCCACTCCGGCGTAGGCGAGCCCCTCGCGCGTGCCTCGTCCCAAGTCGAGCATTACAAAGCCCAATGTAAAAATGGCGGCATAGCCCAGCAGTCGTCCGGCGCGCTGTTCGACCGTCGCCATAAATCCGCCGAGGAGAATCGCCGCCGCGCCCGCGAAGGTGATGAGCGAAAAGAGATTGGATTTTTCCGTCAGCCACAAATATTCGCTCAAGAGACGAAAGAGCAGCCATAGCCCGACCGGTTGACCAAAACCCAGAATCGCGGCGATCACCGGCAGCGGCGCTTCGTCCGCCATTGGACCCACCCACAAATGGAATGGCACCAGCGCGAGCAGCAAGCCCAAGCCCCAACTCAGGAACAAAACGGAGAGCTGGATCAAGGTCGTGCGCTCGGGCGTGAACGGATACAATTCCATGAAGCGATTCGCCAGCAGCAAGCTCGCGGTCGCGACGATGATGAGCACGAGGTAATGCGCCGCGCCGCTGGCGCGCTGAAAACGACGCGGCTGCATCGCGAGCACCGGAGCAATCAAGCCCAGCGCCCACGCGAATACCGCGACGACAAAATTATTAACCTCGACCGCGATCAACCACGCGGGCCAACTCCAGAAAAGAAAGGCGAGACCGGCGCGTTCGGTTTGAAAAGTCATGGCGAGCGCCAGCGCGCCGGTGAGCGCCAGCGCGAGCGTGATAAAATCGCGCGGCGCGGGTTCGAGCGCCAATGACACACTAAAGACATCCAACGAATTGGCAGAGGCGTTCGCGAGGTTGGGCACGAGTAACGCCGTGAAAAGCAGGATGACGAGGAACGCGAGGCGGGGCCAAAAGCGCGTCAGTTGCACCGCCAGCGCGGCAAAGCTCAACAGCGCGAGCAGACTGATGAAATTCAACTAGGTCTCCCCGCGCCGCCGCGCTGCCATCTGCACCGGCGCTGTTGCGAGGTGAGTGACCGCCAGCCCGATGACGAGGTCCGAGATGACCAAGAGTCCGTAGAACAGCAGACTGGGATCGATTGAAAGGTAGAGCACGCCAAACCCGGAAGTGAACGTGAGCAGACCCATGCCAAGCTTGAGCGCGTCACGCGTAATCGCGATCAAGAGCAGACCGATCGAGCAGAGCCACAAACTCACCAGCCAAAAAAGCAAGGGCGCGTTGGGGAAAGCGAATTGCGCGGACGCCGAGAGAACGCTGACGGCAACCAGAACGACTGCCATCAGGCGGAACGGCAAGCCAATCACGAACGGCGCGCGTTCAAACAGCGACGCGATCTCGGCGACATTGGTCCAGCCCTGCTGCCGCGCGCGGCGCATCCGCGTCGAGCGAATACTACGCGCGGTAATGTAGAGCATCAGCGCGACCAGTGCGCCGCCAATCAAACGTACGGTCGCCACTTCGAGCTGCACAATCGTGCTCAGCACAACGGTGATAAGCAGGTACTGCACCGCGAACGCCATCAGCGACAAGCGCCAGTCGGACACGAGCACGAGGATCGAAGCAGTCACCAACAGCCCGACCAAAATTTCGGCGGTCGTCAGCGAAGCAAAAAATGAAGCGAGATCACCTAGTGTGGGCATTGGAAAGAATGACAAATGAACTATGAACAATGATCAAACGACAGACGATGGATGAGGGCAGATGAGTTGTGCGTTGGGCATTCTGCATTGTGCATTGTGTCCCTTTCGCATCGCTTCAGGGATCTCCGCTCCGCTCCGACATTGCTCATTCTGCATTGTCCGTTGTCCATTGTTCATTGGTCATTAATAGTACGGTACGCGCGTAGAATCTCCGCCACGCTCCACGCCTGCGCGATGCAGCCGACCGCACGCTGCGGCGCGTCCCCGTCGAAACATTCGCTAATTGAACCCAACCCCGCGTCGCCAAGATGCGCCTGAAATGCGGACAGGAGCGCCTTGCGTTTTTCTTGCTGTTCCGGGTACGCGCGGCGATGCGCGTCGATATACGCGCCGAGCAGCCAGGGCCAGACCGTGCCATTGTGATACGCGCCATCGCGCGCGGTGCGATCGCCGGTCAACTTGCCGCGATAATTTGGGTGGCGCGGGGTCAGTGTTCGCAGACCAAAAGGCGTTAACAGTTCACGTTCCACAATTTCCAGAATGGATCGCGCGCGCGACACAGGCACCGCGCTATACGGCAAGCTCAACGCAAACAATTGATTGGGACGCACGGACGAATCATTTCCTTCCGGTCCATCGAGCACATCGTACAAGTATCCGCCCGCCGCATACCAGTATTTCGCGAATGACGATTCGACGCGGTCGGCGTTGCGGTCGTACGAAATATCGGGCTGCCCCAGTTCTTTGCTCCAAGTGCCCATCAGGCGCAGCGCGTTGTACCAGAGCGCGTTGATCTCGACCGGCTTGCCGATGCGCGGCGTCACCACCCAGTCACCCACTTTCGCGTCCATCCACGTCAACTGTACTCCCGCCTCGCCCGCGTAAATCAACGCGTCGTTCGCGTCCATACGAATGTTATAGCGCGTGCCTGTGATGTGATAAGAAATAATTTCGCGCAGCACCGGAAATAAATCGCGCAAGAGTTGGCGATCACCGCTGGCGCTCACATAGCGATCGACCGCGTGAAAATACCACAGCGTCGCGTCGACCGTATTGTATTCCGGCTCTTCGCCGTAATCGGGAAACCGATTCGGCAGCATCCCCTCGGAAACAAATTGCGCGTAGGTCAGCAAAATATCGCGCGCCACAACAAAGCGTTCGGTCGCAATGGTCAACCCGTCGAGCGTGATCATCGTGTCGCGTCCCCAATCGCCGAACCAATGATACCCCGCGATCACGGTGGATGAATCTTTTACCGTTGTCTTCTCACCATCGTCGTTCGCCGGAATTTTTGCGCCGGGGCGCGCGACCAGAAATTGATTCGACGCGACAAAGAGTTGCTGTTCAAAATCATCCCGTGCGCCGCGCGCGCATTCTTTCTGACGCGCCCGCGCGCGGTCGAGTGAAGCCTGCGCGTCCAAGTCGAGCGCGTCGTCGGGTTCAATCGTGGCGATCACGGCGAGCGATTGTCCGGGGTCGAGGTGAGCGCGCAAGAGTCCGGGCAAATATAAATCTTCGCTCGAGTCCAAGCCGCGTTCCGCTTCGGCGCGCTGCTGAAAGTGCCAATACCACAGACCGAGGTGAGTGAAGGTCGCGTCGGGCACGACCAGCACGCGATATGGCGTCGCGCCGTCGAACGCGTTCACGCGAATCCCGCGTTCGACCGGCTCGATAGCGAAATTCCAATCGAACGCGCCTTGCGTCTCTTCGTGAAAATCGCGGTGCGTGCAAAAGGGCAAGAGTGTCAAATTGATGGGCTGCGAACTGCTGTCCAATTCGTAGCGGATGTAGGTCGTGTCGCGCCCGTGCTCCATCCAGATCGTTTTGCAGAGATTGAAATTTGCGGTCACGTACCGCAGTGACGGGATCATTCCATCAATAGCGGCGTCTTGCAAAAATAAGAATCCGTCCGGCTCGACGTTGTTGGGGTACTCGTTCGTGCCGAGGCGATAGCTTTGACCGTTGACTTCGACTTCTTCATCCACCTTGGCGAGCATCACCGTGCGACCGAGCGGCGGCTTGAGCGCGGCGACGAGCA
>JBBSHK010000041.1:0-11739 GCA_038253185.1 Anaerolineae bacterium
GAGTGCCACGAGCAACATCGCGCCGCTGAAGATTGTGAACAGTTTCTTGAACATGAACGTATTCTCCTGATTGGATTCATTTGGATTTGTTGTGGTCGTGAACTTGCTTGGCTCTGGACGATACTCTCCTCCTTCGGTCCCCTGAAAAATTTTATGCCGGATGTAACATAAGCTACGCCATCTATCCTTACGAGGATGCCATACTTGGTCGCATTTTCATAGGTCAATTGGTACTAAGACCAAAGTCGTATGCGCGTGGCACGGGACGCGTTTTCATTCGTGGTATAATCGTCGAATGCGGCGAAACGAGCTGGGCGGCACTGTTTTTTATCAATCGCAATTCATCCAAATCTTTCCCGACATCAGACATGGAGTTACTACACGGCACGGCGGAATCAGCCCCGCGCCGTTTGATACACTGAATCTGAGTGCCCACGTTGGCGATGATCCCGCGAACGTTCGTGAGAATTTAGAGCGAATGCACCGCGCGTTAAACCTCGAGGCAAGCGCGACGGTCGATGCAAAACAAGCGCAGTCGAATCGCGTCGCGGTGATCGATCGCTCTCAACGCGGCACGCGCGTTCAGGATGTGGACGCGCTCATTACGAATGTACGGGGGCTGCCGCTGATGCTCCGTTTTGCCGACTGCGTGCCAATCTTTTTTTACGATCCCAAGCGGCGAGTGATTGCCGTCGCGCACGCGGGCTGGCGCGGCACCATTTCCAGAGTAGTAACCAACACGGTCAAAACATTGCAAGAAACGTTCGGCTCGCAGCCGCAAGATTTGATCGCGTGCGTGGGGCCATCCATTGGACCGTGCTGTTATGAAGTGGGCGTGGATGTGCAGGCACGCGCGCGCGAGTCGTTTCCATCGCACGATGGTTTTTTGGAACGGCACAACGGTTCGATTCACCTGAATTTGTGGGCAGCCAACGCCCAGCAATTGCGCGAGTTGGGCGTCGAGCAGATTGAAGTGTCGGGCGTGTGTACTTCCGACCACACCGAAGATTTTTATTCGTGGCGGCGCGAGCACGCGCAGACCGGACGCTTTGCCGCGATTATTTCGCTTGCAGGCTGAGGCTCCAACTTGTTTCAAAACCCCGAATGGATGTCGAGCGAAATTTAACAAGCGTACTGCAGCGTATCACCTTGGCGGCAGAGCGCGCGCAACGTGACCCGAAGGAAGTGCGGCTCGTCGCAGTCACCAAAACTTTTCCTGTCGAAAAAGTAATCGCGGCGTACGCGGCAGGCGCACGCGATTTTGGTGAGAATCGCGTGGAAGAAGCCAGTGAAAAAATTCTCCGCGCGCAGACTCGCGGTTCCGCACAGGACCCGCTGCGTTGGCATCTCATCGGTCATTTGCAGCGACGTAAAGCGCGCGAGGCAGTCGAGCTTTTTGATTTGATCCAATCGGTTGATACGGTCAAGCTCGCGGAGACTTGTAATCGGCACGCACTGGCGGCGAGCAAACAACTGCCCATTCTTTTACAAGTAAACGTCGCGCGCGACCAGCACAAGTTCGGTTTCGGCGCCGAGCCGCGTGGTGATTTCTTTGAAGCGGTGCGCGCGATTCTGGAACTGCCGGCGCTGCGCGTGCAAGGGCTGATGACAATTGGACCATTGGTCGCGGCGGCGGAAGAGGCGCGCCCTGCCTTTCGCGGACTGCGTGAACTGCGCGACGAATTGGCAGCACGATTTCCGAGGGCGGAATGGCAAGAGTTGTCGATGGGGATGACGGATGATTTCGCGGTCGCGATCGAAGAAGGCGCGACGATTGTGCGCATCGGGCGCGCGATCTTTGGTGAACGCGCGAGCTGAGCTTTAGACCCGGGGGTGTGTGTGGAATTCGTAGGCGAAACTTTACTGACCACGACGAGTTTACTTTTTACAATTCTTCCGCTGCTGATTCTGGCGCGCGTGATTTTGTCATGGCTGCCGCAGTATCGCTACAGCCAATTTGGCGAGATCATCTTTAGTCTGACCGAACCCATTCTCGGACCGATTCGCAGCCGCCTGCCACAGGCAGGAATGATGGACTTTAGCCCGATGGTCGCGATTTTTGTGATGATCGCATTGCAGTGGATTTTCGACGCGGTCATTCGAGCCGTATTCGGTCTGGATTTCTGATGTCTGCGGCACTCGCCAGCATCAAATCGTTGGTCGTCGATATGGACGGCGTTCTCTGGCGCGGCGGTAAGCCGCTCGCCGGGGTCGCCGATTTTTTTCGATTTCTGTCCGAGCGTGAGATTCCCTATTTACTCGCGACGAATAATGCCGCGCGCTCGGCGGATTATTACGTCGGGCGGCTCAGCGAGATGGGAATCACAATGTCGCGCGAGAGAATTCTGACGTCCGCCGACGCGACCGCGCGGTGGTTGACGCACGAACTGCCGCGCGGCGCGCGCGTTTATGTCGTGGGTGAAAGTGGATTGACAGACTCTTTGGTGGACGCGGGATTCCAGGTGGTGGAAGGAAATGCCGCGGCGGTGGTGGTTGGCTTGGATCGAACTCTGACTTACGAAAAACTGAAACGCGCCGCGCTGGAAATCCGCTACAATGGCGCGCGCTTTATCGCGACGAACGGCGATTTCACTTACCCCGCGGAAGAAGGACTGGTGCCCGGTGCGGGTTCGATGGTCGCGGCAATTCAAACCGCAAGCTCTGCAACTCCGACCATCATCGGCAAGCCGCATCGAGCCATGTTCGACCTCGCGCTCGAAATTTTGAAAACGCCGCGCGAGCAGACCGCGATGCTCGGCGATCGTCTTGATACGGATATTGAGGGGGCGCGCGCGGCGGGACTCACGACCATTCTCGTACTCACCGGCGTGTCGACGCGCGAGGAAGCGGAAGCGGCAAAGGTGAAACCTGATATGATCTATTCAGACCTGAACGAGTTGAGAGAGCATTGGCAAACGGACAGATGAATACATTTCAAGAAAAGACCCGTTCTATACAGAGCGGGTCTTTTCTTGTGCGGTTGCTTTCGTGTGCTGGGGCAGCTTTCGCCAGTACTCATCCGTACTTCCGCGCAGTAATATTGATCCGACTCATTCATCTAATTGTAGGAATCGATGGTGCGGCGTCAATGGCGCGCATTTACTAGGATGAGCCAGCCCTGCGGTGTATAGGCACTCGCGCCACAGGAATATTCAAGATAGATTGACTCGCGCATTCAGAACGGATATACTTTTACAGTTTGGTTGAACGGAGGGTGAAACAAAATGTTTTTCTTTGATCCACTATATTTTATTATTGCGTTGCCCGGACTCGCGCTCGCGCTGTTGGCGCAGTGGCGCGTCAAGTCCGCTTATAGCAAGTACTCGCAAATTCGCAACTCGCGCAATTTGACGGGAGAAGAAGTCGCGGCGTATCTCTTGCGACAGAATGGCTTGGCGGGAACGGTCAAGGTGGCGGGTACACTCGGCGATCTGTCAGACCATTACGACCCGCGCGACCGCACTCTGTATCTTTCGTCCGATGTGGCAAAGCGACCCTCGATTTCGGCGGTGGGCATCGTCGCGCACGAAGTCGGACACGCCGTGCAGCATGCGGAAAATTACGCGCCGCTCAAATTCCGCATGGCAATTGTTCCGGCGGTCAACTTGGGGACACAATTTGGTTTTTTGATTTTCATCGCCGGCTTTTTCCTCTCCGTTTACACGCGCGCGGGATTGCCCTTCGCGTCTACCCTGCTGTGGGTCGGCATCTTGTTGATTTCGGGAACGGCTGTTTTCTCACTCGTCACGCTGCCGGTGGAATTGAACGCGAGCCAACGCGCGCTCGCGATGCTACGGGCGAGCGCGCTGGTGCAGGGGAATGAACTCGGCGGCGCACAATCGGTGCTGAATGCGGCGGCACTCACCTACGTGGCAGCGGCGGCGAGCGCAGTACTAAATCTGCTGTACTATATTCTGCTCGCGAATCGCGTCTCGGGCAGAAGAAGATAATTCATTAGATTCGACGCACCTGTAGTAACGAATGGTGCTGGTTGCTGTTTCAAGCTTGGTACGTGCCCCAATCATACGATTTTGCCTAAACTTCCGTGAGCGCGTGAGCGTCAACTAGCACCATTCGTTAGTAAGCCAATCGAAATAGCTCATCCAGAGATTCTTCGGTTGCTCCGCTCCCTCAGGATGACAATTGTACCGTTTCTATCCATTTCAACTATAAAGTAGGTCGAACCTGCAACAGAGTGTGACTGAAACTAAAATCGATTTACTTGAACTGAATACGCCAGAGTTGCGCGACCTGCTCGCGAGTTGGCACGAGCCGTCGTATCGCGCGGCGCAAATCCAAAAGTGGATTTATCAAGACCTGGTCGAAGATTTTGGCGCGATGTCGAACTTGCCGCGTTCGCTGAGGGCAAAACTGAATGTGAACACGTGTCTCGGTTCACTCGCGCCGATTCTTGAAAGAGATTCCCCCAACGCGTTCGCGCGCAAAATTTTATTCAGGCTCGCCGATGGTCAGACGCTTGAGACAGTGTTGATGCTGTACGCCGACGCGCCCGATTCGCCCGAACTGGAAGAGGGCAACGACGCGGCGCACGAATTCAAGCGGCGCACAGTTTGCGTTTCAACTCAGGTCGGCTGTCCGATTGGTTGTCCGTTTTGCGCGACGGGTCAGGCGGGATTTGTTCGCAATCTGAGCGCGGGCGAGATTGTCGAGCAGGTTCTTTATTTCGCGCGCGAACGAAAACGCAACGGCTACGCGGAGATGCCGCTGACGAATATTGTGATTATGGGAATGGGCGAGCCGTTGATGAAATTCGACATCACGTGGAAAGCGGTCGAGGCGCTGACGGATCCCGCGCGCTTTGGTTTGGGCGCGCGTCGTATCACGGTTTCCACGTCGGGCTTGATTCCCGGGATTCAACGGATGGCGTCCACCCGACCGCAAATCAATCTCGCGGTGTCGCTGCACGCGCCGGACGACGAACTACGTGATCACCTCGTCCCCATCAATCGGCGCTACCCACTGCGTAATTTAATGAGCGCGTGTCGCGAGTACGTCGAGGCAACCCACCGCCGCATTACCTTCGAGTACGCGCTGATGGATGGCATCAACGACCGACCGGAACAGGCGCGGGCGGTGGCGCAGTTGCTCAAAGGTTTGCTCGCGCACGTCAACTTGATCCCATTGAATCCGACGGCGGATTCGCCTTATCAACGCACCCCCTACGCGCGCGTCAAAGCATTCGAGAGAATTTTGCGCGATGCCGGAATTGCGACGACGCTGCGCGTTGAAAAAGGCATCGAGATCGCGGCAGGTTGCGGTCAGTTGCGCCAACAGGTCGGGCACGACTGGTCGCGCGCCAACTCGCTTCCGACTGCCGCCTGAAATACATAAAGCGAGATTTATGATTAAAATCGCCCCCTCCATTCTCTCCGCCGATTTCGCGCGCTTGGGTGAGCAGGTGCGCGAGGCGGAACGCGGCGGCGCGGATTACATTCACGTCGATATAATGGACGGACATTTCGTCCCAAACATAACGATGGGTCCGGTCGTCGTCAAATGGATTCGTCCCATAACGAAACTACCGCTGGACGTTCACCTCATGATCGAGCAGCCGGAGCGGTACATTACTCAATTCGCAAAAGCAGGCGCGGATATTTTGACGGTGCAGCAAGAGGCGTGCATTCATCTCCACCGCGTCGTGCAGCAGATCAAAGAACTGAACGTGCGCGCGGGCGTGGCAATCAATCCGGCGACGCCGCTCGCGCTGCTCGAAGAAATTCTGCCGTTCATCGATCTCGTGCTCGTGATGACGGTGAACCCCGGATTCGGTGGGCAAGAATTTATTGAGACGATGCCGCGCAAAATCGCGGCGATGCGCGCGATGATTGAGAGTCGCGGGCTAACGGTCGAACTCGAAGTGGATGGAGGGATTCACGCCGAGACCGCGCCGTTCGCGGTGGGAGCCGGCGCGCAGGTGCTCGTAGCGGGTTCGGATATCTTTCGTGAGGGCGAGAGCGTGGCGGAGAGGATCGCGCAGTTGCGCGCGAGCGCGGAGAGCCGGACAAAAAGAGACCAGCATTCTTAACGAATGCTGGTCTCTGGAAATTCTTCGCCCTTACGCCGGTTTTTGAAGGGACGTTGCAAAGCGTCCTTTGTTTTCCTTGTTCAGCGTACGCAAACAATTCGCGCAGACATTGACCTTCTGCTCGACACCTTTCAACATCACTTTGCGTTTCGTGATGTTTGGCATAAAGCGGCGGTTGGTCGCCTTTTTGGAAAAGCTTACATTGTGACCGTACATTGGTTGCTTACCACAAATCTCACAGCGCTGAGCCATTGCTTTTACTCCAATCTCTGTATAAAATAAAAAATTGCGGGGACTCTCCTCTGCCCGCACGCCCGCCGATTCAGGCGACAGCGCCGCTGTTGGGCAGCAAGGAAAAGATATTATCACACGCTACTGCTTTTGGCAAATCGATTCAGCCCTGAGCGAAACGGTGGAAAAATTTGGCTACACTCGCGACTGACCTGATTCCGCTCAAGCAAGTCAATGGCTCGGAGCTTAAGCGAATATTCGGCGCGAGCGCGAGCTGGCTCGCACAACATGCGCCGTACGTGAATTCGCTAAACGTTTTTCCTGTACCCGACGGTGACTCGGGCACGAATATGTCGATGACGATGCAAGCCGCGCTGCGCGAGATCGAGCATTCGCCTTCGCATTCAGCCGGAGAGATTTGCGCCAAGCTCGCGCAGGGCGCGCTGCTCGGAGCGCGCGGCAATTCGGGTGTGATCCTTTCGCAGGTCCTTCGCGGTTTCGCGCGTAGTGTCGCCGATAAAGATGCGATCGACGCGCGCGATTTTGGCGAGGCGATGGTCGAAGGCGCGCGCGCTGCCTATCGAGGGGTGCAAAAGCCGATTGAAGGGACCATCCTCACTGTGATTCGCGAGGCAGCAGACGCCGCGGTCCAAGCCGCCGGACAGACCGACGATTTCGTACGCGTGCTGGAGCGAACCGTGGATGCCGCGCAATTAGCCGTCATCCGCACGCCAATGCTTCTGCCCGTCTTGAAAGAAGCCGGTGTGGTGGATGCGGGCGGAGAGGGACTTTATATGATTCTCGAAGGCGCGCTGAAATATTTAAAAGGTGAGCCGATGGATTTCAGCAGCACCAGTGTCACTGCCGAGAACCTTGAACGAATCTCGCGCGCAGAGGGCTGGGGTTACGATATTCAATTTCACATTCGCGGACCCGGGTTGGAGGTTGACACCATTCGCGAGCGCATCGAGAGTATGGGCGAGTCGGCATTGATTGTCGGAGACGAGGCGCTGGTCAAAGTGCACGTGCACGCGCCCAACCCCGGCGACATTATTAAATTCGGCGCGGAGCAGGGACCGCTCATCAACATCATGATTGAGAATATGCAAGCGCAGTACGTCGATTTTATGGAGGGTCACACTGCCGATGAGCGCGTCGGCGCGGAAAATCTCGGCGGGTTTGAATCGGAGACAGCGCGCCCAGTTGCATCTGAACCGCCGGTCGGAATCGGCACGGTCGCAGTCGCGCCGGGGCAAGGCTTGCGGCGCATCTTTGAAAGTCTCGGCGTCGGCGCGATGGTGTCCGGCGGACCGACGATGAATCCGAGCGCGCGGGACTTGTTGGACGCGGTGAATCAAGTCGCGGCAGAGCAGGTGCTCATCCTACCCAATGACAAGAATATTATCCTCGCTGCGAACCAGTTGAAAGAGCTCACCACCAAACGTATCGAGGTCATTCCAACGCGAACCGTGCCGCAAGGTATCGCCGCGCAATTCGCCTTTGATCGCCCCGGCGATTTTGAGACCAAGGTACGCAATATGACCGCCGCCGCGCAGCGAATCCGTACCATCGAGTTGACGACCGCGACGCGTTCGGTGACACTGAACGGGTTGGCAGTGCGCGAAGGACAGTACCTCGCGCTGCTCGACGCGGAACTGGCAGCGGCAGGTGACCATCTGGAAGAGCTGGCGGTCGAACAGGTGCGGCGGGCGAGTTCAAGCGCGAGCGAGATCATCACCCTATACTATGGCGCGGAGGTCACGGCAGAGCAAGCGGAACAACTCCGCGCGCGTATGCAGCACGAGTTCGCCGACCACGATGTCGAAATATACAACGGGGGTCAACCGTTATATCCGTACATTATTTCTGTTGAATAGAATCCCGTAGCGAACCAATATACACAATGTCTCAGGTTAAGATTATTACTGACAGTTCTGCCGATCTGCCAGCGGGCGTCGCCGAGGCGCTGGGCATCACGGTTCTGCCGATCAATATCCATTTTGGGCAGAAAGTCTATCGTGATGGCATTGACTTGACGCGGCAAGATTTTTTTGAACGGCTTGCGCGCAACACCGCTCACCCGACCACCTCGCCGCCGCCGCTGGCGCTGTTCGAGCAAACTTTTTCCGACCTGATGAAGCAGACGGATGAGATCGTGGCAATTCATCTTTCGAGCAAACTCAGTCCGACCTTTGCGCGGGCGCAGCGCGCCGCCTCGCCGTTGATGGGACGCGCGAAAATTCACGTGATCGATTCGCAACTGGTCACGGTCGGGTTAGGTCTCTTGGTCACCGCAGCGGCGCGTGCTGCCGAGAACGGCGCGCGGGTGGATGAAGTCGTGCGCCTCACGCGTGGAATGATTCCCCGTGTCTATATTGCTTTCTTTGCCGAGACGCTCGATTACCTCGAACGCGGCGGTCGCGTTCGTAAAGCGCAAGCAATCTTGGGTGGTATGCTGAATATCAAGCCGCTCCTGATTCTCGAAGACGGCGACATTGTGGCGCTGGAAAAAGTACGCACGCGCGCCAAGGCAGTCGAGAAGCTGGTCGAGTTCATCGTCGAGTTTACCCATATTGAAAAAATGGTAATCCTGCACAGCACCACACCCGACGATGTAAGTTTATTGATCGAGCAAACCAACCTCGCGCTGCCCGGGCTGGATATGAAGGTCGATGTGTATGGCCCCGCAATTGGTACGCATCTCGGACCTAGTGCGCTTGGCGTCGTGGTATATGAAGGGATGTGAAGGACTGAGCGATGAGCAATGCGCATTGACTAAATTCAACGCGTTCACTCATCGCTCTTCGCCCAGTGCTCATTGCTTTTATGACACAAGTACAAGTCGTAACCGAAGAATATGCTCAGCGCAGCGGACGCCTCGGCAAAGGTTCGGCGCTGATCGGCACACTGCTGAATGCAAAACCGATTCTCTCGGTCGTAAATGGTGAAGTGCAGCCCGTGGAAAAAGGACGCACGCAGCGGCGCGCCTTGGAGCGGTTGGTGGAAATTGTTCTCGCCTCCGGTCCGATTCAAGAACTTGCTGTACTGCACGCCGCTTGAAAACTATTTTAGATTCGAACGTGAGTGCAGGATTAAATGAGCGCTTTTGATAATCTCGCAAAAATTTTTACACACGAACAGAAACTCGGTTGCACCGATAGCGCCATTCTCGGCGGACTGGAGGAGTTTCTGCCCAACTGGGCGCAGCAAAATTTGAGAAACCCCGACGCCCCGCAGCACGATTACCTGAATCAGATTGCCGAGGCATTGCGCGGCTATTCAAAAGCCGACGTGACGACACGGCGCGCGATGCTTGAACGCGCGTTGGCGCGAGCGAATGAGGCAGCGAACCGCGCCCGCGCGACGAGTGAACGCGCCAAGCCGGTTGAGCCGCGCGCAGACAGACCCGCGAACAAACGCGCGACCCCTTCGGGTGAGACACCGCGCCCCGAACCAAGCGCGGCGATGAAGCTCGTCGCACCCGCGCCGGAAGACTTGCCGGAGATCGAAGAGCTCGAGGGGGAAGAAGAGCGCGAGGCAGAGCCGCCGCGCACGCGCGATGTCGGACTCGGTTTGGGCGCAGACATCACGCGGCTGCAAGGTGTCGGCGATGCACGCGCGAAAAGTCTCGCCAAACTCGGCGTTAGCAAAGTCGAGGACTTGCTCTATCTTTTTCCGCGCCGCTACGACGACTATCGCAAGCTCAAGTCGATCAGCGAATTGATGTACGGCGAAGACGTCAGCTTGATCGCGAAAGTTTCGACGGTGACCACGCGCACGGTGCGCGGAAACTTTAACATTACGAATGTGCTGCTGGCGGACCAGACCGGCAGCATCAACGCGACTTTTTTTCGCCAGCCGTTTCTCGCCAAACAATTGCGACCGGGAATGATGATCGTGGTGCGCGGGCGCGTGGAACGCGACTTGAACCGCCTCTGCTTCAAACATCCTGAATGGGAACGCCCGCGCAAAAACGCGGCAGGCATCATTCCGGTTTATCCCTTGACTGAGGGGCTTTCATCGCAATGGCTGCGGAATCTGATTCGCCCTGTCGTCGAATACTGGGCTGACAAAATTCCAGATTCGCTCGCGCGCGAATTGCGGAAACGCGCGGGGCTGATGGATCTCAATGTCGCGCTGCACGAAATTCATTTTCCCACATCCAATGAAAATTTGGAACACGCGCGGCGGCGGCTCGCGTTTGAAGAATTTCTCATCATTCAGATCGGCGTCCTGCGGCAACGCCGCCAGTGGCGAATGGAGCCCGGCAAAGCGCTGGGTGTCGATCCACTTTTCGTCGAAAAATTTTTGCGCTCGCTGCCGTATGAATTAACCGGCGCGCAGCAACGCGCGCTGCGCGAAATCTTTGGCGATATTCAACAGACCGCGCCAATGAGTCGTCTGCTGCAAGGTGATGTCGGTTCCGGCAAGACGGTCGTTGCCGCCGCGGCGATGCTCATCGCGGTCGCGAATGGCGCGCAGGCGGCGTTGCTTGCGCCGACCGAAATTCTCTCCGAGCAGCATTACAAGACGATTCGAAAAATTGTGGATGGTCTGGGCGCTGCCTTGGGCAAGCGCCCACGGGTCGAACTGCTCACCGGCAGTATGCGCCCGCGCGAAAAAGTCGAGCTGCATGCGGCAATCGCGAGCGGTGAAGTGGACCTTGCGGTCGGCACGCACGCGCTGATTCAAGAAACGGTGAACTTTAAAGAACTCGCGCTTGCAGTGATTGATGAGCAGCATCGCTTTGGCGTCGCGCAGCGTTCAGCCATTCGCCAAAAGGGATACAACCCGCACATCCTTGTAATGTCGGCGACGCCGATTCCGCGCACGCTCGCGTTGACGGTGTACGGCGACCTCGATCTTTCGATTCTGGACGAAATGCCGCCGGGTCGGCAAGAGATTCGCACCAAGTGGCTCGACCCGCGCGAACGCGAACGGGCGTACGCCTTCATTCGCAAACAGGTGACGGAGGGTCGTCAGGCATTCGTGATCTGTCCATTGATTGAAGAGTCGGAGGCAATCGACGCGCGAGCAGCGGTGGAGGAATACGAACGTTTGCGCGGCGAAGTCTACCCCGACTTACAAGTTGGCTTGATTCATGGTAAACTACGTCCCGCTGAAAAAGACGAGGTGATGAACGCGTTCCGCGACAAGCAGATCGATGTGCTTGTCGCGACGTCGGTGGTCGAAGTCGGCATCGACGTACCGAACGCGACAGTGATGCTGATCGAGGGCGCGGACCGTTTTGGTCTCGCGCAACTGCATCAGTTCCGCGGGCGCGTGGGTCGCGGCGAACATCAATCGTACTGTATGTTGCTCGCGGACAAGTCCGGCTCGACCAGCGACGACCGCCTGACCGTGATCGAAAAAACGCAAGACGGTTTCCGCCTCGCCGAAGAAGATTTGAAATTGCGCGGACCCGGCGAATTTTTCGGCACACGTCAGTCCGGCTTGCCCGA